>JAHIVP010000011.1 GCA_018816335.1 Nanobdellota archaeon
ACATTATTACAATAATGTTTAAATAGGGTTGTTATAATTAAACTATATGTTAGTATTAAGTAGACAAAAAGATGAGAGTATTGTTATTGGAGATGATATAGAGATAACTGTTGTTGATATTCGAGGAGATAAAGTTAGATTGGGTATTACTGCTCCTAGTGAAATTCCTGTTCATAGAAAAGAAGTTTATGAAGATATAGTAAGAGAAAATGTTCAGGCTGCTAAGGTTAAGCCTGAGAATGTTGCTGATGTTGATAAAGCTATTGCTAGAAGTAGGAAACCTCAAAGAGGGGGAAACTATCATATGCAAGATAATCCAAGAGTTTATGCTGAGATGAGTGGGGTTCATGTTGTTAGAGCTTCGAGAGGTTTTGATTATAGTGTTCCTGTTATATAGAATTATAATTCTGAATCTACTCTAGCCCACACTCGCTGTTACAATATTATTTGTACCTCGTGTAAACTCTCGCTTCGACAAGATTCTTCATAAAGAAAATTATTAATCCTAAAAATTCTAATGATAGGTTAGAGGTTTCTTAATTTTTTGGAGGAAGAGATATTTAAGATTAGAATTACTTGCTCATTTCTTTTAATTTCTTAAGAGTTTCGTCATATTCATCTTTTTTTGGGGGTTGACTTCTTACTGGTTGTCTCATAGGAGGTCTTCCTATTGGTCGTCCGATAGGTCCTTGTTGAGTCATCATTCTAGGCATTGGCCTTTGACCTGCTGGAGAGAACATTCTTGGTGGGCCTGGACCTGATGGAGATTTTTTGAATTTTGATTTTGCTTGGAAAAACCAAATTTTAACTTTGTCTCTAAATATAATTCCTACTACAACTAAAATGATTAATAAAATTAATATCCATATCCACCATGTGCTTCCTCCTTCATCTGGAGGTGTTGGTTCGTATTTACAACATAAATCTGTCCCAAAACAAGCAAATGATTTTTCAACTTCATTGTCTCCACAAGTTGATTTACAATCATAAGATGATCCTTGTTGATCACATTCTGATTCTGTTACTTGTTGGGTACATTGTCCGTTTTTACAACAGCCGCCTGTTGAGTCAGATGCACTAACTATATTTCCTAAACATGTTTGATCTACATTACAAATTATTCCACCTTGTTGTGAGCATGTTTGTTGTTGAGCTTCTGGTTGATCACAGCATTTGTCTAAACCTGAACAGAAATAAGCATCTAATACATTTCCATTAACATTTGTACATGCTGCTGATGTCATACAATAATAATTGAAGTCTGTACAATAATCAATTGTTGTTGGAGGTGTTGGATCTGTTGGATCTGTACCACTAGGTGTTGTTACAGGAGTTCTTGGCCATCCAAAAGATAATATAAATGATGTATCTCTTACATTATTACTGTTCCAACATCCTGAAGTTGGTTGATTATCTAGTAACCATGTTTTTGCTTCTTCTGCTTGTTCTGAACTTTTTCCTAATAAAGCCATAAGTGCTAATGATGTATCATAGAATTTATTATATGTGCTTGATACAAAGTTCCAGTAACCTACAATGTTTTGTTGACTAATTAATTCTTGTAAATATGTATCTGAAGAGTCAAGTAAATATAAGAATCCGCTTGAACCGAATTTTTGGTTTTCAGGAGATAAGCCTATTAAGTAAGGTAGGTAAGAAGCTATATCATTGCCTGTGTATTGAAGTGCTGTTGCTGCCCATTCTCCACCTTCATAATTACATAATCCGTTTTGTGTGAAACATAATGAGTTTATTTTTTCTTCTGTTTTTCCACCTGCTGAATTTGAGTGGGTTTCAGCTGAAACATAAACTGTTGATGAGCCTGGTTTTGTATATAATAAATTTGTTAAGAAATCTTTATCACATGAGATTGTGTATTTTTTATCTACACAGTTGTCTGATATTTTGAACCAGTAATCTGCTACTGCTGTTGTTAAACAAGAGCCTGCGTTTGCGCTTATTTTTTTGTCTTCACCAATAGTTACTGTGTGTGTTGCTGTATCTGAATATATTAATTGACAGACTGTTTCATCTGAAGATTCAATTTGTAAATACCATACAAGGTCTGTGTCTGTTCTGTTTTGAGTTATTAACCATTCTTCGTAAAGTGTTGTGTCAACATTGATTCTGTATAATGCTATTGTTGCAAGAGCTGTTTCTTTTAATTTACATGCATTTGCTGGCCAACAATTGTTAGTTGTGTCGACAGATGCTAATAAAGCATTTTTACATTCTTGTTGAAGAGTTATATTATAAGATAAAGCCATTAGTGCAAAAGCTTTTGCTTCATCTGTTAAATCTGCACAGTTTCCATTAACTTCTGTTTCTAGACATGTGTATGCTCTATCTACTCCTGTAGAATCTGGGGTATCATCATCGGTTGCTGTATCAGTATCATCAGCTATTACTAAATATAAAGATAACATTAAAACAATAACAATTAATATTGCACCTATTTTTTTCATGAAGAATCTAAGATAAAGGTATTTAAAAGGTTTTCTTAATTTTATATTTCAAGACAGATTTTCTTAAGAGAACATTTTTCACATTTTTTAAAATTAGATTGCATTTGAGGAATTTCTTGAGAGTTGTATAATTCATGGATTTTGTTTTTAAGTTCTATAACTTTGTTTTTTAGTTCTTGGTCTAATTGTATTTCTTGTTTTTCAGATTCAGATTGAATTATTCCTTTTGTTATAGGTTTGTTGAATTGTTTTTCTAATAATAGAGCGTAAGCTGCGAGTTGGATTTTGTCTGATTCATAAATGTCTGGCCGTGTTTTGATTTCATAAGGAATTGTTTGTAGTTTTGAAATTTCAACTTTGTCAATCCTTCCTTTTAGTCCTAAAGATTCAGATTCAAGAGTTAGTTCTGTTTGGAATTTTGGAGAGATGTTGTCCCAGAGATTTTTACCTGTGAATCCTAGACAGAGAAATTTATAGCAAGATTTTGATTTTTCATTTATGTCTTTGTTTGATTTTTCAAATAGTTCGTTGTAGAATTCTGATGTGTTTAGTTTTAATTGTTGTATTTGAAAGTTGTGTTTATTTATTACACTACTAATTTTTTGTTCTAGTAAAAGTTTGTATAAATTTTGGATTTGTTTTTCTGGGATTTGGTTTTTGATTGATTGAATTAATTGTGGTTCGTCTTTGTTGAAATAGTCGAGGATTCTGTGTTTTAGCATTCCTCTTAACATTGGAAGTGTGAATGGTTCTCTTATATTTTTGACTTTTGTTAGATAGAGTTTTCTAGGACAGTAGAGATATTGTGTTAGTTCTGTTACACTAATTAGATTTTTTTGGTTTGGGTTTTCGATTTTGGTTTTCCTTTTCTCTATGTTGTTGAGAGAGAAATTTCCTTACTGTATATGAAACAGGGTTTTTTGATTTAAGTTCTTCTGGTGTTGGGATTATTCCAATTGCTTTGTAGTGGTCTTTGTCGTAGTTAGGAGGGAGGATTGGTTTTTGTCTTTGCATCCATGTGAATTGAGATTTAATATAACCATCTTTTAGAGAGGGTTTGTTTTTTTTGTTCCAGTCTTGAATTGTTTTATCTATTTCTAGAATTGGAATATCTAAAGAGTTGAAGTAGTTCATTAATATAAATAAGGCTCTTTTTCTACCGTCTTTAATTCCTCCTTTTAGAATTTGTTCAATTGATGGAGGGTATTTAATTTTGTTTTTGTCTACTTTAACTTTTTGAAATTGTTTTTTTTGATTTTGGTCTTTGTCTATATAAGTTTTTTTATCTTTTTGTTTTGATTTATACCAATCTAGGGCTTGGACTAAAAGTTCTGTTGCTTCTCCTTCTTCTGAATCAGGGAGAAAGTTTTTGATTTTTACATTCATAGGATTTGCATCTTTAGGTTGGAAATTTTCTAGTTCGTGTTTATCTAAAACAACTGAGGCTAAAGATGTTTTTTCGTGTAATGAGTAAGGGGTTCTGAATAAGTGTCGTGGAGAAACTAATACTACATCTAGGCCTAGAACTTCGAAGATGTCCATTGAAACTGTTGGTTTGAAATTTTGTGGGTTTTTTGTTGAGTCTAAATTACATGGATTGCATCTGTAGAATTCTTGTGATGAGATTTCTTGGAAAGGAATTCTGCATTCTGGGCATTTTCTTTGTTTGTATTTTTCTTCGAGTTTTATGTTGAAAGATTGTGTTTGTTTGCAACTAAGACATTGAAGGTTTACTGTTTTTAGTGATTCAGCGAGGTTGTTGCAGTTTTCACATTTGATTCCTGTTAGGTTTTGTAAATTTTTGTATTCTTCTCCTTTATCTTCTAAAATTGATTTTTCTAAAATTGGGCGGGCTAGTTCCATTAAATATTGAACTACAATTCTTGGCCATTCAGGAAACATGTTTATTGTTTCAGCTTCATTGAGGTCTTTTGGAAAAGCTTTCCATGGAATTATTATATGGAATCCTTTTGAACCTGAATATTTTATTCCTATGTTTTTTATTTTGTGGAATTCTAGAGATTTAATTATTGAGAGTGCTGCTTTTTTTGAATATTCAAACCATTTACAATCAATGTCGATTAGTAAGTCCCATCCTGATCTTAGTTGGTTGAATTGTTCTTGGTCTAAATCTGTTGAGATTTCTAAAGGGTTGTTCCATATTTCTTCTGAGCAGTGGAAAGATGTTGCTCCTTTTTTTGCAAAATTAAATATTTCATTTGGATATTCAAAAGTGTCTGGTCGTTTTCCAAATCCTTCATAATATCTAGGGATTGTTTCTCTTTGTCTGCAGAATTCTAAAATAGCTTGTTGAACTTCTTTTTTTGAATAGTAAAATTGAGCTATTGATTTGATTCTCTCTTCTTTTGTTGATACCTCTACCATATAGATTAGGGGAGAAATTTGTATATATAGTTAATTACATCTTAGTATATAAAAGCTTAAATGCTAGACAACTACGTTTTCTAGCGAACTTTCATTTAAGATAGTAAAGATTATTCTAATCACAATAATCTTTAAATAGAAAGAGAAGAGTTTATTATTATGTTATTTAAATTAGAAAATCCTAAAGTGTTTTCAGATGTTGTTGGTATTATCTCTGAGTTAGTTGGAGAGGTTAGGATAAAGGCTGATAAGGAAGGTATTTCTATAGTTGCGATTGACCCTGCTAATGTTGCTTTGGTTGGTTTTAAGGTTTCAGCTGATAAGTTTTCGCAGTTTGAGACTTCTGAGAAAGAGGTTTTAGGTGTTTCGTTAGATAATTTGAAAGCTGTTTTAAGAAGATGTAAGGCTGGTTCGACTTTGATGATGTATAATGAGGATAATGTTTTGCATGTTAAGATTTTTGATAAGATTCAGAGAGATTTTAGTTTGGCTTTGATTGATGTTGAATCTGAAGATAAAGATGTTCCTTCTTTGGAGTTTGCTGCTAAGGTTAAAATGTCAACTTATGATTTTAATGAAGTTGTTGAGGATTGTGCTGTTGTTGCTGATTCTTGTAGTTTTTCTGTTGAGAATGGAAAGTTTGTTGTTGAAGCTAAAGGTTTGAATTCTGCTCGGTCTGAGTTTACTAGTGATGAAGCTAAGATTGAGGAGGGACAGGGGAGGGGGAAATATAGTGTTGAGTATTTGCAGAAGTTTACAAAAGCTTGTAAGTTAGTTGAATCTGTTGGTTTGAATTTTTCTGATGATTATCCTTTGAGATTAGATTTTAAATCTGAAGTTGTTGATTTGCTTTTTGTTTTAGCTCCTAGAGTTGAGAATGAGGACTAAATATAAATAGTAAATAGCATTAAATAAAATATGGTAATAGGAAGAGTTCGAGAATCATTCGCAGCATTTCGTGCTAGGTCTAGTGCTAATGTTGCTCGAATAAGAGGGTCGGCTGGGTATCGTCTTAAACTCCGTGTGCCTCGGCAAATAGGTTGGATAAGATTAAATAGTCTGGGAGTTGATGACAAAATGCTTCAGCAAAATGGATATGAACAATTTGAGAAAGCTGAGGGAGGGGTTGGATATAGAGTTAGGGGAATAAATAGAGAGCTATCTGGATATACCTACATGAAATTATTTTCTAAACCTAGACGTATTCCGACTCTTGAAGAGAATCGGAGGATAGTGAGGGGAGATTTATAATTGTTAGATATTGATTTGCTTTTTGTTTTAGCTCCGAGAGTTGAAAATGAGGATTAAAATATATTTTGAAATATAACAATCTTATTAAGTTTGAATAATCTAGGATAATAATGAGAAAAGAGACTGTTAGACTGGCAATTTTGTTGGGAATTATTTCTTCAGGGTGTGGGGGTTGTGTTCTTGATGATAGGCCAGTAAAAAAAGATTGTCTTGATTTTACTATTGAACATAATAAAAAGTTATCTTCAGACTCCACTAGCAGAGTTGTTCAGGGTTTTGTAAGATGTGACCCAAGAAATGTTCCTCCTGGAACTATGGTTTATCCTGGGAATTTTGCTACACATGCTTGGGTAGAACGTAGAGAAGGCACAAAAATTTTTGTTGAAGATTCTACATTTGGAAAAACCTTACAAAGAAACCATGGATATTTTGTAGTTCATGTTGGGAATTATTTTGCTCAAAAATATAGGGAATCACATAGAATGTCCCTTGGGGAAGTACCAAAACATATTGATTATATACCAATTGTCTCTGTCTCAAGGAATTTTAAATTACTAAAAAGAAGAGAAGCATCAAAACCTAATTTAGATTGGAAACATGCTGGAGACCATCTTCCTAAAAAATACAGAGAAATTTTAAGAAAAGCTAATGAAAAATTATACAAAACTAAATAGATTTTGTAGAAGTATAAAGATTTGCTAAAAAAGAATATTCAAATCTCAATTAGTTGTTAATTTGATTGAGAAAATTTATAAGGAATGATTTCTTAAGAAAAGGATGCAGAAAAGAGGGCAGATTACACTATTTATAATTATAGCACTTATATTAGTAGCAGCGATACTTTTGATGTTTTTGGCTAAGCCGCAGATTGTTAATTTGATTGAGCAGAAAGATGAAGATCCTCAAGACACAATGGAGAAGTGTGCGCGTGATGCTGTTGAAAAAGCTGTTGATATTATGTTGCCTCAGGGAGGTGTTTTGAATCCTACTAATTATAAGATGTTTGAAAATAATAGGGTTCAGTATTTGTGTTATACAAATGTTTATTATAATAGGTGTGTGAATCAGCAGCCTATGTATATTGAGTTTATGGAAGAGGAGATTAAGAAATATGTTCAACCGATTATTGAGGATTGTTTTTTTGATTTTAAAAAAGAGTTGGAGGCTGAGGGAAATAAAGTTAGTATGAATCAACTTGTTCTTGATATTGAGTTGGCAAGTGATAGAGTTGTTGTGATTATGGACAGAAGGATTACAGCGACGAAGAATGATGTTGTTACTGATTTTGATGGGTTTGATTCTATTTTGAAATCTCCACTTTATAATTTAGGAATTGTTGCTACTGAGATTGTTAATCAAGAGGCAAGATATTGTAATTTTCAGTATATTGGTTTTATGGCTTTTTATCCTCGGTTTGAGATTAAGAAAAAAAATGTTGGGAGTATGGAGACAGCTGCTGTTATATATACACTTGAAGATAGTTATACAAAAAAACAATTAAATATTGCTGTGAGAAGTTGTGTGATGCCACCTGGAATGTAGAATGAATTATAAAAAATTTGGAATTGTGATGTTTGAAATAATAAATTTAGTTTTGCTGACTTTTAGTTTTAGTTTTTTAGTTTCTTTGAATCTTGGTGTTGTTGTTGCTGAAGATATAAATGATTTAGAATCAAATTGTTGTTTAGAAGCAACTAATGGGGCTTTTTGTCAGGAATTTGTGAATACAGAGTGTGCTGCGAGTTGTAATGGTGGTTGTCAACCAACTTCTTGTAGTGAGGTAGCAACTTGTCAATTAGGATGTTGTCAGGATGGAAGTGAGGGAACTTGTGGTTTAAATTCTCTAAAAGGAGGTTGTGAGGAGGGAGGAGGAAATTGGTTTGATTCAATTTCTTGTGATAATGTTGCTGAATGTGATGATGGTTGTTGTTTATTGGGAAATCAAGCTCAATTTACAACAGAGACAAGGTGTGCTAGATTAAGTGCTGATATGGGAGTTGAAGTTCAATATGATGCAGGAATTACAACTGAGATTGGTTGTTTAGCTAGTGCTGCAAGTTTATTAGAAGGTGCTTGTATTTTACCGTCGGGAGATTGTAGATATTTAACAGAACAAGAGTGTTATTCTTCTGATAGTTCTATATTTTATGTTGGAGTTTTGTGTTCAAATCCTTTAATAAATTCAACTTGTGAAAGACAAAGTTATACTGGGTGTGCTGAAGGAATGGATGAGGTTTTTTGGTTTGATAGTTGTGGGAATCGAGAAAATGTTTATTCTTCTGATAAAGATGCTAGTTGGAATAATGGAAATATGTTAATTAAATCTGAAAGTTGTGGTTATGGATTAACTAATATTAATAATCCTGATTGTGGAAATTGTAATTATTTAATTGGAAGTAGGTGTGAGAATTATGCTGAGGCTGGAGGGGTTCAGCCAACAGAAGGAGAGTATATTTGTAAAGATATGAATTGTCATAATGCTCCTGATAATTCTGGAGGTGTTGTTGAAAAGAGTAATGGAGAGAGTTGGTGTGTTTATGATGGAAGTATTGGAGATGGAGATGATTTAGTTGGGAGTAGACATTGGAAATATGTTTGTGTTGATGGAGAGACTGAAAGTGAGCCATGTTCTGATTTTAGAAATGAAATTTGTAGTCAAGGAGGAAGTGATGGATTTAGTCAAGCAACTTGTAGAACAAATAAGTGGAGTGTTTGTAGTTCTTCAAATAATGAAGAGAGTGAAATGGTTGGGTATCATGATGGGGAGTATGAAGTTGTTAATTATAATGAAGAGGAGAATGAGATTGATGAAGATACAAAGATGGAGGATTGTGATTATAAACATATATTTTTGAGTTCTGAAATGGAGTTTGATTTGTGGTTGCCTAAATATGCTCCTGGTTTTGATGTTGTTGATAATTATGGTTCTGCTGAAGAAATTTGTGCTCAGGCAAATATGGAATGTACTGTTATATATGTTAAAGAAATGGGGAGTTGGGAGTGTGTTGCTAATTGTGAGTGTGAAGAAGAATCATTTTCTCAAAATATGAATGAGTGGTGTAGTAGTTTAGGTGATTGTGGTTTTAAGATGAATATTGCTGGAGATGAAGATGCTGCTTATTCTGTTGAAAATACTCCTGCAGCTGCAAGTGTTCAAGGAAGTTTAGATTGGGAAGGAAATTATGTTGAGCCAGGAGATACAGGAGATTTGGTTGGTGGAGCTGAAGGAATGGTTGGTGTTAGTGGGGCGTGGGGGGAGATATTATTGAGTTATGCTGATGAAAATTATGAAGGAGTAAGTTCAAGTCCTCCTGATGAGGAAGGTGGGAGAGGGATAACTGGGGAGGTAGTTGGGGGTGGGGAGGGGAGG
>JAHIVP010000012.1 GCA_018816335.1 Nanobdellota archaeon
CGATGGTTTTATAAAATTGAAAATTATGTTTTACTATGATTAATAATAAATCTTTGATTGTGATGTTGTTGGGTTTTGTTAGTTATAGTATTGGAGCTATACTTTTGGCTAATCAGAAGTTTGTGTTTTTGTCTCCTGGAACAGGAGGGGTTTTTGATTATTCGTTGATGTTTTTATTAGTTGCTATGGTTTTTTTTATTATAATGTTATTTGTAAATAAGAGGTGAAAATGAAAAAGAAAAAGAGGTTGATATTAAATGAAGTTTTGAGTAAGAAAGAGTTTACTAGTTTTAGAAAGAGGTTTGATGTTCTTATGTATGTTCTTGGGATTTTGGTTCCTTTGAGTGTTTTGCCTCAACTTTATAATATTTGGATTTTGCAAGATGCTAGTGGTGTTTCAATTATAACTTGGAGTTTGTTTTTGATTTCAGCTTTTATTTGGTTGTTATATGGCTATGTTCATAGATATAAACCTGTTATTATTGCTAATCTGATGTGGATATTTTCTGAAGTTTTTATTATTGTTGGGGTTTCTATTTATGGGTAGAGATTGATTTAATATTTTATTAATAGCCCTCCACCCCTACATACTCAGTCAGCTCGTAGCTCGCTGACTTTGTTTTAAGAATTAGTTAATGTCATAAATTAAAACCATATCCTTTAGGATGTGGTCTCTTCATATTTAGTTGTTTTAATTTCTGAGCATCCTAAAAACGAGCGCCATCAAACCACACACTTTAGTGTGTGGTGGCGCATCGTTTTTTTGATGTAAAAAAATTTAAAGATATTAAATTAGTTTATTATTTATTAATAAGAAAGTTAACCGAAAGCTCTACGGTAATCTGTTATCTCAGTAGAAGAAACATGCTCGATTTCTTTGATTGAGTTTTCAGCTAAATCTGTTTCTTTATCTTCTTGCCAGACAATTGTTACTATAATTGCTTTTAGTCCAAATGCAATGTCTTGCTCTTCCATCTTGTTAACTTTAGCGTCATGTTGTTTTAGTTTATCCTCTATTTGAGATTTGATTTCATCTAGGTTTGCTTCTGGGCTGTCAGGCATTATTTTTATTTGTAAAGCTACTATTCCTGCCATAGTTATTGATTGGGATTTTTGTTTTTAAAGTTTTAGGTTGAAACTGTTTCATTTTTGAGAGACTTATTTAAGTATTAAATTGATGATTGTTTTTTATGGCTGACGATGATACATTTGACTTTGTAAAGAGAATGAGAGATTATAGAAGTAGTCTTCCTGATTTAGATTCTGATTTTGGAATAAAACCATTAGATACTAGTTTTCCTAAACCTATTATTCCTATATATCCTAAAACTGATTATATGCAGAGTTTTGATTATAATGGTTTATCTTCATCTTCTGGAGTTGGATTAACTCCTATTGGGGTTTCAACTAGAAAAGGAAGTAGTGGAATTGGAAGAGTTTATACAGATGGTAGAAGTCCTATGAAAAATGGTAAGATTGATTCTTCTGTTGTAAGAAAAAATGTTAATGTAAGAGATTGGGAAGAAACTGTAGCAAATGTGGCTATTGGATTGACAGGAGTTGGTTTATTTGTTTTATTAGGACATGCTCTAGCTGGAAAAAGAGTTACAGAAGATGAACAATCAAATGCTGCTTTAAAAGCTGCAAGAGGAAGAGATGATAAAATGTTCATGGAGTTTTGGAATAATAGAAGACCTGAAGAGAATTTCTTTGAAGTAATTCAAAAATTCAAGTTTAAAGATCGTTTAGGATTAAAAGTTGTAAGTGATTATAGAATAAGATAAAATGACAAATGAAAGATACCCAATTGTAAGGCCTGTTTATGAGGTTGGAGCAGGATTTTCACAAGATCCTTTAGCTATTCTTGCTAGTCAGAATCCTACTTTGGCAAAAAGTGTTTTTGATGGATATCAGTCTTTAGAGAGACGAAGATTAGATTTACAAGAAAGAGGTATGAAGTATCAGAGAGATATAGCAATGATGCATACTGTTACAAGTGTAGTTGATAGAAATTCAGATCAAATATGTACTTGGTTGCAAAATAGAAATGTAGGAGAATCTTGGGCAGAAGCTAAAGTTGATGCTAAAATCTCAACTGGAGGTTTCTTTTTTGGACATAGTGTTAGAGTTCAAGTTAAATCAACATTTAGATGTGGATAATGGAAAATATTAAATATAGGTTATGCTTTATTAGAAGATGAAAGAAAGGGTAAAAGATATAGGTTTTGAAAATGATAGGATTTTATCAAGAAGAATTATTTTTGAAAGATATATGAAAATGTTTGATAAGATAGTTGATAGAGTTAGAGAACATAGTGGATATATTATAGATTGGATTAAAACAAGAGCTGTTGGAGAAAGAAGTGTTCAGTATGCTTATTCTGGAAATGGTTGTAGTGTGAGAAGTAGTTTTAGATGTGGTTAGTATTCTATCACAATAATTATTAAAAAGTCTTTTTTTATTAATATTAAATGAGAATTAGAGAGTTAAATGAAGAGAGTGATTTTTCTGTAGGTTGGAAAGCTTTTAAAGAAATTGCTATGCCTGTTACAGGAGATATAAGACATGTGAGAAACACTAGGGCTAGAAGAGATGCTGGAGAGATTCCTTTGATTTGCTATCCTTGTGCTGTTGTTGGCCCTTTATTATTAAAATATACTCTCTATGCAATTCCTGTGGCTATAGCTGCAAAACTTATTTTATGATTAATAGAGTACAATAATTCTTATAAACTAACTTTATTTCTTAAATTGATGGATAATTACGATGTGTTAGTTGAAAGGATTGCTAAAGCAGCTAATATTGAAAAAGAGGAAATAGAAAGAAAGATTGAGGCTAAGAAAGCTAAGCTTTCGGGTTTGATTTCTAAAGATGGAGCTGCTCAGATTGTGGCGGCGGAGTTGGGGATTAATTTAGATAAGGAAAAGGTTAAGATTAATGAGTTGGGGAATTCTACTAAAAGAGCAAATTTTGTTGGGAAGATTATAAGTATGTTTCCTGTGAGAGAGTTTAATAAAAATGGGAGAGAAGGAAAGGTTTTAGCTATGACTGTTGGTGATGATAGTTCTAATGTTAGAGTTGTATTATGGGATACAAATCATATTGCTTTATTTGAACAAAATAAAATTAAACAAGATGATATTATTGAAGTTGCTAATGCTTATGTTAGAAATGGAGAGATTCATCTTACTGGGTTTAGTGATATTAAATTAAGTGATGAGAAAATTGAAAATGTTAAAACAGAAAGAGAGAGTGTTGAGAAAAGTATTGTTGAGTTGAATGTTGGAGATAATGCTAGTGTTCGAGCTTTTATTGTTCAGAGTTTTGAACCAAGATTTTTTGAAGTTTGTCCTGAGTGTAGTAAGAAAGTTACAGAAGGAAAGTGTGAAGCTCATGGAGCTGTTGTAGGAATTAAGAGAGCTTTATTAAATATTGTTTTAGATGATGGAACAGAGACAATGAGGTCTGTGTTGTTTAGTGAGTCTATTGATAAATTAGGAGTTCCAGAGATAGTTGATAAATTTATTGAAAAAAAAGATGAATTGATTGGAAAGGAAATGATATTTGAGGGAAATGTTAGAAAGAATAAGGTTTTTGAAAATAATGAGATGATTATTAATGATGCTAAGGATGTTGATATTGATTCTTTGTTGGTTATGTTGGAAAAGTAATTTTATCCTATATAATAACCCTCCTCCCAATCACGCTCGCCATGAATTGAGGAGTCTCCCTCTACCACCACTCGTGTAATTGCTCGCCCACCCTCCCTTATTATAGAATAAAATTAATTATTAAAAAAAAGTAAGATTTATATCCTTTTGTTTCTTATGTTTATTGGTGATTGAAATTGATGCTTAGAACACATTTAGTTATGTCGATTTTGTTTGGATTGTTATTTGCTAGTTTTGTATCTCAACCAGCTATATTTTTTATGGTGTTGATTGTGGCAACTTATGTTCCTGATATTGATACTGCTTTTTCATCTATTGGTGCTCATAAAATTTTTAAGTTTTTACAGTGGTTTGTTCATCATCGAGGAATTTTACATAGTTTAACTATTGGAATTGCTCTTTCTATTGCTCTTGCTTTTTTATGGCCTGTTGCTGCTTTACCATTTTTTTTAGGATATAGTTTACATATTTATTTAGATGCTTTTACTCCTGAGGGTGTTGCACCTTTTTGGCCTTGGAGAAAAAGAACTTCGTGGAAGGTTATTACAGGAGGAAAAATGGATACTAGTTTTTTTGTATTTTTATTAATTGCTGATGTTATTGTTTTTGCTTTTATGATATTTTAGTTTGTATTGTATTATAACCTTTTAATCATCATTTTTCATCCCTTATTATGAACCCTCCCACCCTCCCTCCTTTTTAGGAAAGGGAGCCTCTACCTTTTAGGTTGAGGGGGACTTTAAGGGGTGATTAAATATTTATTCTAGTTTATTTTAAAAACAGTGAGCTTGTTAGCTCACTGTACCAAACATATAGTGCTAACTTTCTCAA
>JAHIVP010000013.1 GCA_018816335.1 Nanobdellota archaeon
AATCTCCTCCAGAACTACTTCCTCCACCATCTCCTGATGAACTGCTTGAACTTGATTCTCCTTCACCACTACTACTTGATGAGCTCCCACCTTCTCCTGAACTAGAACTTCCCCCACTCTCAGAACCCTCTCCAGAATCTCCACCACTTGAACTCTCACTTTCTCCATCACCACTAGACGAACTACCAGACTCTCCATCTCCTCCTGAACTTGGAGGTTCTCCATTATTATCATAATCTCCTGGCTGTCCAGGCCCTTCTCCTTCACCATATTGGGGCCCAGTATCAGGAACATCTCCACATACACATCTATCATTTACACAATCAGTATTGGCTCCAGCAGGACATTGAGAAGAACAATCATTACATCCAGGCCCTCTATTATTATCCCCTTCCTTGCCGCCCTGATAATCTCCTTCTTTACATACACAATTCCCATTTCTAAAATCCCAAGGTTTATTTTCACTTTCACACTTTGATGCACACTCTCTTTCTCTTTTCTTTATATCTTCCCAACTTACTTTTCCTTCTCCAAAATTAACACACTTAGCATCAACAACACATTCATATCCCTCTCCAGAATCTCCATATATTGGCTCATCACCAGCATGCTCTCCATACAAACCTCTACACTCTGATTTTTTATCTTTCCAATCTTTATCAGTCATACAATTACCTTCATAATTATCATCAAATCCTTTACGACTCTTTGTCTGTGAACCCGCTTTATCATAACAATCTAATCTTTTCATAGGATCTTCAATCTCCTTACAATTAAAATCCATTCTAGGACCATCTTCAAAATTATCATCTCTTCTAAAACTATCCATAAATTTCTTACACTCTTCAGGATCAGTAATTCCTTTTTCAACACAATCAGGAGCATGTTGCTTCATCATAATCTCATCACAAATCTTTCTACACTCACTCTCACTATCACAACCAGAATCTAATAATGCTTGCTTACATTCTTCAGGAGCTCCTGTTTCAATCATAATTCTTTTACATTTCTCCTTAGCATCAGGATCATTTTCAGAAATACCAGCTTCTTCACACTCTCTAGGAAAATGCATATCAAACTTTTCATCCATCATTCCTTCTTCCATTCTTTCAAAAACTTTTTGTAAATGATCAGGCAACCTAGGCATTTCCAAATTATCTAAATCATCACAAGCACTTTTATCACCACCAACTTCACAAGCTTTAGCTAAAGAAGCAGCCTTAGAACAAGAAGATGCAAAATCAGTAAAAGGAATCTCTTCACATCTACAAGTCTGTCCAGAAGTCTTAAAACACTCAGACATAATATCTGCAAAATTCTCAACTTCTTCTCTTTGTTCATCTGTTAAATCATCATCTAAATCTCTCTGCCATCTAGGAGAATCATCACCAGCACTACACATTCTAGAATATTCAACAGGATCTATATCAGATAACTCTTCACACAACTCTTTTATCTTACTCGCAATCTCAGCCCCCAATCTAACTTTATTAGCTTTTCCCTGAATATCTTTCTTAAACTTAATTTTATCTTCTTCAGATAAACTATTTTCTAACTCTCTAATTGTATTTCTAATCTTATTAGCTATTTTTTCAGCTTCTTCTTTTTCTTCAGGACTAACCTCTTTCATTAATTTATCTGCAGCATCACTATAATACTCCATCATCTCTTTTGCTTCTTCAATTCTTCCATCTCTAATCAAATCCATAATCTCAGCAGCTCTCTCTTCCATATTTCCAATATCACTCTGAAAAATACTATCTAAAAATCTATCAATACCTCCAAAAATACCAGTACTTGCTCCACCGCTTCCTAATGTTTCATCATCATCTTCAAAACACTTTCCAAAATAATCTCCATGACTTAAATGATCATCAATAGCAGATTTAGAAACCTCAATTGTCTGAGCATTATCCTCATTACCTGACGGAATATGACATATATTTTCTTTCTCTCCATCATCTCCTCCCTCCTCCTCTTCAATAACTACACACTCTCTATTTTCAACCCCACACTTAATTTCTTTAGTTGGTTCTAAACACGACACTGCAGCTATTCTCTCAGCAGACATACAACCATCTCCACATTGTAAACATATTAAATCATCTTTAGAATCATCTGAATTAGCTCTTTCACACTCTTCCATACTATGATATTTATATGGATCATCACAACCACTAGAACTAGCAAACTCACAATATCCACTTTCACTATCATAAACATAACCTTCCCAAAAAGCATCACAAGTAACATCATCACCAGGAACATCAGAATCAGCAAAACCCACAGAAATCAAACTAAATAACATTATACAAATAACAATTCCTAAAACCCCTCTCTTTTGCATAATCTATTTAACATATTACCCTTTATATAATTAATTAAAAATTAACATCAGAAAAAAATGCTCATAGAATTAATCATAGCAATAATTCTCGGAATCATAGCAGGCACAATCACAGGCCTAATCCCAGGAATTCACATAAACTTAATCTCAATAATAATTTTATCTCTTTCTTTATCTCTCTTAACAATTGTCTCTCCTATTATATTAGTTATCTTCATCGTCTCTATGGCAATCACTCACACTTTCCTAGACTTCATCCCATCTATATATTTAGGAGCTCCTGATCCAGACTCAGCTTTAAGTATTCTTCCAGGACACGAATTTCTACTAAAAGGAAAAGCTCATTCAGCAATTCTTTACACTCTAACAGGTTCTTTAACAGCTCTTCCAATAATTCTCATCTTCACTCCAATATTTATCATCTTTCTTCCACAAATCTATCCTCACATAAAAAACGTAATCCCAATAATTCTAATTATAGCTTCATTATTTTTAATCTCTCAAGAAAAAACATCAAAATTTTATGCTATCTCAATATTTCTCTTATCTGGTTTTTTAGGAATCACAACTCTAAACCTTCATCTCAACCAACCCCTCCTCCCCCTTTTAACAGGATTATTTGGAGGCTCTTCTCTTATCTCATCAATATTAAGAAAGCAAAAAGTTCCAGAACAAAAAATAGAAAAAATATCAATAACAAAAAGACAAATAACAAGAACAGCATTTTCAGCAGCACTCTCAGCCCCATTATTCTCATTCCTTCCAGCCCTCGGAGCAAATCAATCAGCAATTATCTCTTCATCAATAATTAAAAAACCAACACAAAAAGAATTCCTAATCCTTTTAGGAATAATAAATACAGTTGTGATGGCTCTCTCTTTTATAACTCTTCAAACAATCTCTTACTCTCGAACAGGAGCAGCAATATCAGTCAAACAAATAATAGAAAATCTCACAACAACTCATCTCATCTATATATTAATAACAATAATCATAACATCTTTCATAGCTTTCTTCATCGGAATACATATATCTAAATTCTTTTCAAAAAACATCACTAAATTCAACTACACAAAACTCTCAATAACAATATTAATATTCTTAATCATAATCACAACAATATTCTCAGGTTTTATAGGCTTACTAATCTTCATCACTTCAACATTCCTAGGTCTAGCAACAATTCTCATTGGAATAAAAAGAACATATCTTATGGGATGTTTAATTATACCTACGATTTTATTATATATCTTATAAAATCGGTGGGACCGGAAATCTTTGATTGACGAGGACCTACTATATTATTATATATCTTGTAATTAATTTTAATCCTATCAAAAGGGTGGGTGGGCGAGCAATTACGCGAGTGGGTTGGTGGTTCACAGTTCAATAATGGCGAGCGTGACTGGAAGGTTGGGTTTTATTATAGGATTAAAATTAAATATATTTATTAATTAATCACATAGAATTCTGAACATACTTTCCAGGAACCTTTTCCTTCTCAACCTTAGAATATCCTAAAAAGATTAATAACAACAAACAAGTTAAGTAAATAAAGATTTTTACTATATCCAAAGCAGTAGAAAGACCAGAAGAACTACCTCCAAACAAACTTCCTGATGAAAGAGAAGTAAGAAGAGAACCAAATCCTCCTAACAGAGAACCATAAGCAGCAATATAAGTTCCTCCTAAAATAAACCCACTTCCAATACTTCTCAACTTAATAAACAACAATCCTAATACAATAAAAAGAATCCCCAATAATCCATAAATAACCATTGTTACTAAACTATAAGTCATTAAAGTATTTCCTGCAGAACTAGCTCCTATTGAAAGTGAAGAGATTGGAGGTTTATATATAAATGAAACAGTTTGTGATAAAAATAAAGCTAAAAATATAGAAATTCCAAGTGCAACCACCAATTTTTCTAAATCCATAAACCTCATATGAAAAACTCATATATAAATATTCCTAATCCTCCCCCCAACAAGTCAAACATAATCTATCTCTATCCATCCCAATAGCACCTTCCAAATCATCAACAGTAGCAAAACCTAAACTATCTAAATCCAAAACTTCCTGAATTTCTTCAACAGGCATTCTTCGAGCTATACAATCTTCATCTCTTTTTGTTGATTTTCCATAAACACAAGCTTTCATAAGAGGTGGACAAGCAACTCTAACATGAACTTCTTCAGCACCCAATTCTTTTAATCTTCTAACTTGCTGTAACATCTGATTTCCTCTCACAATACTATCATCAACTAAAACAATTCTTTGTCCATCAATAAATTCTCTATTTGGAATTAATTTAATCCTTGCTTCCTCTTCTCTATCACCTTGCTCAGCAGGAGTATAACTTCTATCTGAATAATCAAATCTAGAAAAAAGTTCAGCATAAGGCAACCCAGATTCCCAAGCAAAACCAGTAGCGTGCCATCTTCCAGAATTTGGAACAGGACTAACTACATCAGCATCAACAGGATATCTTTTAGCTAAAGCTTTTCCAATATTTGTCCTAACTCTTGCAACACTTCGACCATCAACAACAGAAGTTGGGTAAGCAGTATAAATCCATTCAAAAGTTCCAAATTTAACAGGACTTAAATCTAATTTTTTAACTGACTGAATTCCCCCTTCATCCATAAAAACAATTTCCCCAGGTTCAACATCTCTATCAATATCAAATCCAGTATTTGCAAAAGCAGTACTTTCAGAACTAACAGCATAACTTCCATCTTTTCTTCCTAAAATCAAAGGTTTTCTTCCCCATCCCCGAGCAGCATAAACACCATCATTAGTTAAAGCAACAATAGAAAAATCTCCTTGAACTAACTCAGCTAAATTTTCAACACCCTTCTCAAAAGTCGGAGCTTTAGACACAATCTTAGAAACCAACACAGCTTCTGTAACTTCTTCAGGATCTCTATATCCAGAAAAAGTACCTCCATCTCTCAAAATTCTATCTTTTAACTGCTCTCTATTAATTATATTTCCATCAACACTTAAAATCATTCCTCCAGAACTTGATAATTCAGCAACAGGCTCTCTTGTAACACTAACACTCCCAATCCCATACACCCCATTCATTCTATCTAATCTCTCCTTTGGAAAATTAACTCTAGCCAAACCTTTATGAGGATAATCTCTTAATTTTCCATCTTCACAAACTGCTAACCCACAATAACTCTGAGCCCTATGTTGATTATAAAAAGTTCCAAAAAACAAATCGTCTACACATCTCTTTTTTGAAACAACACCAAATAATCCAGCCATAAAATCACAAAAACAAATCCATTTATAAAAAAATCTATATTTTAATATATACAATTAAAACCATTTCTGTATGCTCTCTTGTTTTTTTCAGAAATAATTTTTTTAATAAAACTAGATTTTTAATCACAAATTAATTTTTTATCCCTTTATGAGGGTGGGAGGGTGGGTTCATAATAAGGGATAAAAAATCTAAAACCATTTCTGAATAGACTCCTGCTTCTCTTTTTCCCTCCCAAAAATACTTTCAATATACATCTTAGTCAAATCCAAATTCTGTTTAATATAAGCAGGAACATCATAATTAGCAGCTAACTCCAAAGCAGGTTCTAAATATTTAATAATCGAACCATGAGAAATTGTAAATATAATCTTCCCTCCACACTTACAAACTCCAGAAAGAGGTGGCCTCCTATATTTTTCATTACACTTAACACACCTAAACTGCTGAGTCGCAAACTTTCTCAAATTACCTCTTATATCTCTAATAAAATGCCTATCAATAATCAACCTAGCAACATCCCCAGTATTAGCAGCCCTAATCTTCTCAACCAACTCCATCATCTTTGCAACTTTATCAGCCATTGTAGGCAAACTCTTATAAGAAGAACACAAAACCCCTCCATTAATATCTGTGGTCTCATAATCATACCAAATATCTTTAAACGCAGGCTCTTCATTAACAACTCTATCTTTAATCAACTCAACAAATTCTCTAACCTCTGAACTATGTTTCTTTTGTTCAGCAGCTTCATACAATTCCAAAGGCAACTCTCTCATAACATCAAAATCAAAAATCTGATCATCAACTTCTCCAGGATTTAATTTAGCATTCAACACCAAAGGAGCATCCTGAGTAGCCCCTCTATGAGAAGGCAAATAATGACGAGAAAAATTAACCAAAGCATCTAGCAACAATATAAAAGCAGCTTCATCACCATCAGCATCTCTTCTCATTCCAGCATGCATATAAGGAGAAGCTAACATTGCTTGAGTTTTAGAAAATCCAATAATTCTTCCAATAACTCCTGCAGCATTATGCGGAGCAATACAAGCAACTAAATGTCCAACCAAATCTTCTGGTTTTTTTACATTATAAAAACTCTCAACACCATAAAAATCCTTCAACAACACATCCATAAATTTAGTGATATTCATAAAAACATTATCAGCTCCATCATCAGGAGAATCAGGACAAGCAGGAAGTATAACATCATGAGGAAACAATTCTAAAATCTGATTATCATTAACCAACTCTTTTCCATCAGCATCCAGTATATATCCAATCTCTCTTAATTTTTCAACAGACGTCCCAATCTCTTTAGGCCTAAAATGCGTAATCGGCATCTCAGTAACATCATATCTTATTGTCCCATCTTTATTAACATTTAAATTAAAATTAGCTCTTAAAATTCCTTTAGATAAATTTTCAACAATATGATTCTCAGAACTAGTTCCCCTAACACCCTTCACCAAAACAGGAACTTCAACTCTTTTCAAATTTAACTTTGAAACAGCAGCATCCATATAATCTTTAATATTAATTTTCCTTCTAGAATAACTAATTCCAATATCATGCTCCTCACATTTACTCATAAAACTTTTTTTACATTCAGAACAATAATACATCTTACTAGTTGCTTCTTCACAAGAAACACATTTAGAAAAAACACTATCTTTTTTACATTTTTCACAATAATAAAGAGGCCACTCTGCTCTTACAGTTCCAACTTCACAAGCTTCTTGAACACTTCTCAATCTTCCTCCTTCATCTCCAATAGGAAACAAAACATGAGGACTTCCAACAAGTTTTCTCAACTTAGCTTTCTCAGGCCTTCCCATCCTAGCCCCAATCCAAGTCCCTGCCTTATCTTTAATAATAAAACTACTTAACTCATTAATCAAATCTAAAACAGAACTTTTTTTATTCTTAATCACTTCAGAAATCCTATTTATTTCTCTTTCTAAATCTTTATTAATATCAACTCCAAGATTAACTAACAAAGCTCGACTATCATTTTCATTTAAAACAACATTCTCAATTGTAACTTCATGCTCAACTCCTAAAATTTCCAAAGCTCTCTTCCCCTCTTTAAATCTCTCTTGATCACTTTTAGAATATGGCAAAATCAATTTCCTATTAAAATTTCCTCTAGCTACCCAATCTAACATTGCTAAAAATCTCTCATTAGACAACTGACTCCAATAATAAATATATTTAGGATGTAAAGGAATCTGATATTTATTACTCAACTCAACAGACTGATCAAATGAAATATCTAATGGGTTCAATTTCAAATTTGATTTCTTCTTTAGCTGAACATTCCAATACTGTTCAACATAACCAGGAACTTCAAGTTGCGCATTTCTATTTAAAAAATCAGCATAAGGAACTAAAATATCTCCTAAATAAATTATCTCTTTAACTTCAGGATAAATCTTCAAAGCCTCATCTTTAGTTTTTATTAATCTAACACTTCCGTTTTCTAATTTTACAATAGGACCATCAATACTATCACACACACCTAAAGCAGCTCCTTTAGTTGGTTTTTCAGTTTTAATTTGAGTTCCAAAAGCTAAAAAACCATTTGTGATTCCCATTGTAGCAGGATGAACTGCCATTGCTGAAAAACCAGAAACCCTAGACCTCCCATATCTCAATCTAAAAGCTCCAGACTTTGAAGGATGAGCAAACACTGGCCTACCAGCAACAATATCTTTAATATAAGTAGCAGTTGAACTTTCCTCCTTTCCTTTTTCCTCAAGCTTATGCTTCAACTCAACAAACTCCTCTAAAAAATCCCAATCATCTAAATCAAATCCCTGCTCTCTTAATTTTTTAACAAACCTCAACAACTTCTCAGCTTTCTGAGCCAAACTCTCAGCAAAAACCAAACACATTCCTCCTCTAATTTTATTAGTCTCAATCCTTTCCAAATCTTTATAATTAGAAACCTCTAACTTCTCCGTCGGCAATCCATCAACTTGAAACGGAAAATGTTCCAACAAAAACCTCAACTCTTCATCCTTAGGTAAATACTGTAAATTAGCTCCTCTTTCATGATAGTCATGAGTTTCAATAATATATCTTTTAATCTCAGTCTCATCAGGATCCCACTTAGCATACCCAAACTTCTTTCTCAAATAATCAATAATAACCAAACTAAAAGCTCCAGCTGTTGTACCTGCAGCTCTAATCGGTCCAGAAAAAAAAGCAGCAAAATAATCTTTTCCATCTCGTGTCTTCTTTAACTCATAATGAGTAAAACCTTCTAATGGAGGAACAACAACTCCTAAAGTATAATAAGCAAAACCTAATCTAATTCCAGCATCAATAGCCTCTAACAAATCTCTAAACTTACAAAACTTTTCCTTAGCTATCTCCTCTGCAATTGTCAAACAAACAGCAGGATCTAATTTCCCAAACTCTTTTTCTAATTCCCCAATTCTCTTAATTAATTTAGGATTATTTAACTGAGGATATTTAATAGATATCAAACCTGCAGCTCTCTCAGCTAAACTCATTGCAAGAGGAATTTCAACCTTATTCTCAGGATCATAACCTTTAGCTTTTGCCTTCTCTGCTACTTCATAAACCCCTCTAGTTTTTTCTTCTATAAACTTAAAGTATTGATTAATGTTCATTTCCCAACCTCCCCATTTCTCTTTTCCATTTTTTCTTTTGAAAAATTAGAATTAGTATCATCTTCTTGTCCACTAAAATCCAAAATTTTAATCTTCCTCGACTTTAAATTAAACATAGGAACTTTACAAGGATCAGGATTATTTCCAACTTTTTCCTCAAATGGTGTTTGTGATTGCCAACATGAAGAAGCAATCATCAAAATTTTATTATATTCATCAATTTCAGGCCTATGCAATTCTCCTGTTGTTATAATATCAGGCACATCTCTAATAATCAAATAGTCTTCTTCTCCAGGAGTTGTATCAGCAGAATGACTCGGAGCTAAATGTCTCCTCTTTAAAAGTTGTTTAACTATTTTTGTAGGAGTTTCCCTTGCTTTTGTCTGTCTCAACTCTTCAATTTCATCAACTATACCATGAAAACTAGCCCCATGAAACATTAATATTTTTAGTCCACCATTTCCATCACCTTCATTTGGAATTTCAACTAAACACGGGTTTCCAACAAAAATAAGATTATCTAATTCATACAATTTTTCAGCATATTCTTTATTCGGAGGAGGTTGAGGTTGAGCAACTCGAACAGCATCATGCTGCCCAGGACAAATAACTATTGTAACATCCTTTCGAATTTTTTTAAATAACTCAGCCAACTTATCATATTGTTTTTTAATATCTTTAATATTCAAAACATCTTCTTGTCCAGGAAAAATCCCAACACCATCAATACTATCTCCAACTACAAACATATATTTAACTTTCAAAGCTTCTGCCTTCTGCTCTTCATTTCCCATCTCTCCATTAATCCAATGTATAAACTTCAAAAAATTATTTTCCAAAAACATATTACTACCAATATGTAAATCAGAAGTAAAAACAACATTTTCATCTTGAGTCAAATGTTTTTTCTCTTCAATAAAAGAATCAGGCCAATAAAAATCATTTACAAACATAATCTCCCTACTTCCAACACCTTTAATCGCAATAGTATCATCTAACATAATCTCTTTTGCTTTCTCCATCAACTCAGGTTTATTTTGATTAATTAAAACATTAATTTTTCCAGTCATATCCTCAATCTCCAGTATCAAATTTTTATTTTTAGTAATTCTTTTATCATAAACAATTCCCACAATTGAAATTCCCTGCCTCTCTCCAACAATTTTCCCAATAGATGTCAAATTTTCTAATTCAGGACGTTGAGTCAAAATTCCTTTAATAAAATTATATCTATTTCTAAAATAATTAACAAAATCTTTTACTTCCAGTTTATTAGGAGGAGTTTTTATCGACGACAAAATTTTAACTTTCATATTTTTAACAATCTCTTCTTCCTCAACATTTGTTTCTTCAACTTCTCTCTTAATCTCAATTTTTACTCCAAGATTTATAGAAATTTTCTCAGTAATCTTCTTCCCATCTTTATCTTTTATCTGCTCCAAAGTATGTAACTTATTAGCAAAACTCATCTTAGTTAAAATCTTCTCTTTAGACATAATCTCAATTATTTTTCTAACAACTTCTATATCATCAATTTTATTTAAAATTTCAAAAGCATCTTTATCAATAAGTAACCCTTTTTCAAAACCTAATTTTAATATATCATTCTCCATAAATTTTTATTCTCCCTCTCTAAAAATCAAAACATCAACGACTCACCTAAAATACCTTCAACCTTTTCTAAAATATTATCAGGAATAACCAACTTAATCTCTCTAGTTCTCCCATGTCTTCCCTTACTTATCACAGTAGCATTTATCAAACCCAACATATCCATCTCAGCAATTAAATCCCCCACTCTTCTCTGAGTCAAAATTTCTGTTTTTGTTTTTTCACACAAACTCTCATAAACATTAAAAACATCTCCAGTATATATTTTATCTAGGGGTTTTCCATCTAAATTTTTTTGTGACTTACTTTTTGAGTTCAAATCTATTATTGATTTAAAAACTAACTGAAACTGTCTAGGCGCACTTTCAATAATATCATAAATCTTATCTTTATCAATTTTTGAATTAGCCAAATCAATATGTTTTAATAATATTTTTTTACTTCCATCTCTTTCTGCTAATTCAGCTGAAATCCTCAACAAATCCAAAGCTCTTCTTGCATCTCCATGTTCTCTTGCAGCAAAAGCAGCACATTTTGAAATAACTCCATCTGTCAAAACCCCTTCACAAAAAGCTTCTTCAGCTCTCTTCTTCAAAATATCTTGCAACTGCAAAGCATTATAAGGTGAAAAAACAATTTCTTCTTCTCCCAAACTACTTCGAACTCTAGGATCTAAAGAATCTAAAAACTTCAAATCATTACTTATCCCAACCAATGAAATTTGAGTCTTTGATAACTCCGAATTTAATCTAGTTAAATTATATAAAAAATTATCAGATATTTTCTTAACAGCCTGGTCAATCTCATCTAAAATAATCATCAGATTAAGCTTCTCCCCTTCTAATATCTCAATAAATTTATTATAAACTTGATCAGTTGGCAAACCAGTAGCAGGCACACTACTTCCTAGCTGTTTAATTATCTCAGCCAAAATTCTATACTCAGTATCAGACACTTTTTTTAATTTACAATTAATATAAATAATCTTAAGTTTAGACCCTTCACTCTTATATCTTTTTATTAATTCATCTCTAACATACTGAACACTAAGAGTCTTTCCTGTTCCTGTCTGCCCATAAACAAATAAATTACTTGTTCTCTCTCCTCTTAAAATAGGAGCTAATATAGCACCCACTTGTTCTATTTGTTTGTCTCTATGAGGGATATTTTCAGGAGTATGATTAGTCTGTAAAACATATTTATTTTTAAACAAACCTCCATTCTCTATAGAATCAAATATCTTATCTAATTTCCCCATTTTTTCCGAGTGTTTACAGTTCTATAAAATTTAAACAATATGCCCCGACGAACTGTGAGCAAGAGGCGATGTACTAAATTATTAACCAACTCTTTTTTATAAGCTTTTATATCCTAAAATAATACTTTCTAAAATTAATATATAATTGTCAATTATCTAATCATCTTTTTAAATTATTATTAACACCCTACCATACTGTTTCGTATGGAGATTAAATTTATTTAACACTTAGTTAATCAAAATAACACATAATCAATCAAAAAATCAAAAAAAACTATATACTATATTATATATATTATAATATATATAATATATAATATATATATTTATAAATGAAAATTTAAAAACATTCATCACAAATCCTTTATAAACCTTCCTCAAAATCTCCAGACGAAACCATAGGGACACACCAAATCACAATTAATTAATAAAAAACACTAAAATCATCTAAAATCTCTTTAATCTCTAAAATAACTAACTTTTTCAATTAAACGAACTAATTAAAAATCTATAATTATAAACCATTCAATAAACTTATAGCAACCAATATAAAATTAAAATAACTAATTTCCTTCAATAATAAACAATAAAATCCTTCAAACAATTTTAATCAATTTTTATAATCTAAAACCCATAAATAAATAATCTTTATTAAAAACAAATAAAAATCTAACTTCACAATCAAATAAACTACTACTTAATATATATAATTTTCTACAGAAAACTTTATAAACAATTCACCTTTACTTTATCTATGCCATTAGAAAAAAAACAATTTACAGATATATTAAGTAAACTTGTTGTAACAAAAGAAGGTAAGCGTCTTGGAATGGTAAAAGATATTACATTTGAGACACGAACAGGAGAACTGATCCAGATAGTAGTAAAAGACGCAACTTCTTATACAAAAAATTTAACTTTAGAAGCAACAGCAGATGGAGAAGTATTATTTCCATACAATTCTATCATAGCTATCGGAGACTTTGTAGTTGTATCTGAAGAAGACTTAATCTAAAATGCAAGTAGTAGGTTTTAATTTTGAAAAAATAACAGCTGAGAAAAAGGAACAAGCTACTGGTAAGATTAAAATAAATTCTAATATAAAAATAACAAATATAACAGAAGATAAAGTTAAATCATTTAGTATTGAAGTTTTAAAATTTGGATTTGAATTTTCAATTGAACATCTCTCAGAAGAAGACCCAAAAAAACAATTCGGAGAAATAGTTTTCAGAGGATCAATTATATTAACCGTCGATAAAAAACAACAAAAAGAAATTTTAAAAGACTGGAAATCAAAAAAAATCCCAGACAGTGTAAGAAATCCAGTATATAATATTATTTTATCAAAAGCAAATCTAAAAGCTCTTCAACTAGAAGAAGAATTAGGTCTTCCAACTCATATTCAAATGCCAAAAATAGCCTCAGACCAAAAAGACAAATCTTACACAGGATAATTATTCTATATTTTTAACCAATCCAAAATCTAATATCTCTTTATCTTCATTTATAATATAAGCTTGAAATTTATTAACATCAACAATCTCCCATTCACGATCACGAACATCACTTCCCTCAATCAACGGAAAAAAACTAGGCAATATAATAACATCTTTTCTTTTAAATTTCCCAACTAAATAACATTTATAATTCTCAGACCTTGTTCTATCCTTAATCCTTATAGATGGATGACCATGCCCAGCAAAAATCCTCTTAATTTTTTTATCTCCAACAACTTCTTCAAAGATATTATCACCATGAAAAAACCCATCACTTCCATCAACATAATAATCAACAAGCTTAACTCCAAACTTCAAAAACATCCCCTCAGCAACATCATGATTTCCTTTTGTAATAATAATCTCATCAACATATCTCTTCATCAAACCCAAAACTTCTTCTGAATCTTTCCACTCTTGCTCATTTATCTTTCCAAATTCATGCTTAAAATCCCCAAGAATAATAACCTTCTTCAACTGATCTCCATACTTATCAAATATTCCTTTTAGATCTTCCAAGATCTCAGACTTCATATGCCTAGGAACCAAAACTCCTGCCTTGTTCATAGCATCTTCATATCCAAGATGTATATCTGCAATTATTAATTTATTATTTAATATCACAGCTTTGTTAACAAAGGTTAGGTCTTTGATTTTCATAACACAAGATACAAGAAACAGTTTTTAAAATTAATTAATAATCAAAGTTTTACACTATCCAAAGCAATCATAATAATAACCCCTATGCCTATAACTAGAGCATTCAATATCAATGAAACAATAGCCATCCAAAGTCCTCCTAAATTTTTCTTTTTAATAATAATAATAGATACTATTGATAATAAAAAAACTATAATTGTAGGAAAAGCGACTAAAAAAATACAAAAGAAAGAATCATCCAAATCAAAAATAACAAAGAAGAAAGAACTTTTAAATTATCATTCATCAAAAAATCCGATGAAATACCAATGAGGAAAAAAATTGCTGCTAAAGATAGTACAATAATCCCCCACCAAAAACAAAATAAAGCAAGACGACTTTTTTTCCTGGTATCTCTTTCCATTATTAACTAAACATTTCAGACTATTTATTCTTTATCCTCCCCACCACCCACACTAACCCCCTCCACCCTATCCTCCATCTTAATCAAATCAAAATACCCCCTCAAAACCCCCCACCTCAATCCCGAAATAAAAGTAAGAAAGTAAGAAAGCAAGCATTTATAAACTCAATACCCTTACATTCTTACATGGTAAGTTTAATCAAATTAAGCTCAAAAGGGCAGATAGTAATTCCTTTCGAACTAAGAGAAAAAATGAAATTGCAAGAAGGAAACTTATTTGTTATTTCAGACAGTGGTGACTCAATTTGCATGAAGAAAATTGAATTACCTAAGATTAAATCCTGGAAAGAAGCTACAAAACCTTTTAGAGATGCAGCCAAAAGATCCAACTTTTCAGAAGAAGAGCTAAAAGAATTAATAGCAGAATCCAGAAGCCGGTGATTAAATGAAAATAGTCTTAGACACAAATGTCTGGTTATCTGCAATATTTTGGGAAGGGGAGGCAAGTAGAATAATTGAAAAAAATAAGAAAAACATCAAAATTTTAACTTCTGAAAAAATACTCTCTGAAATTATATCTGTTTTAAGCAGAGAAGCAAAATTCCAAAAATATATTTTTGATCTTAAATTAAACATAGAAGATTTATTAAGAACCATATTATCAATTTCTAAACTAATTGAAACTAAAACTAAATTAGAAATAGTCAAAGCAGACCCCAAAGATAATATTATTTTAGAAACAGCATTAGACGGAAAAGCAGATTATATTGTTTCTTATGATAAACATCTCCTCAATATGATAGAATTTAGAAATATAAAAATAATCACCCCTGGAGAATTTTTAAAGCTTTAATTTATTTCTTCTTTTTCTCAAATAACAAATCCTGCCTTGTTAACCAGAGTTAGATCTTTGATTTTCATAATCAAAAAGGAGGAGGAGGGTTAATAAAATTAACTTATCCCAATCCAACCCAAAACTATATAAATAAGTAAGTACACGTACTTACATGACAGATAGAAAACAAATGAAGAAAATTAGAAAAAAGCGAATAAAATCAATAGAAAAACAAGTGGATAAGCATGAAAAAAATATAGCTCAAGAAAAAGGAAGAAAAGACACCACCAAAGATTATTGGCAAAAGGAAATAGATGAAAAATTCCTTAAACAACTTGAGAAAGATAAAAAATATCTAAATAAATCCAAAAAAGAGAATACAGAAGAAAATGGAAACTCAGATTAAAAAAGCAATCAAAGCAGGAAACTCTTCAGCAGTCATACTTCCAAGAGCATGGCTCAATAAAAATGTAAAAGTAGAACTAATAAAAAAATCAAATCAAGAAATATTATTAGAAACTCTAACCATGATTCAAAATTTCATTAATCCATCTGAGATAATTGGAATCTATTTAACAGGTAGCTACGCAAGAAATGAAGAAGAATTAGATAGCGATATAGATATATTAATCATAACAGAAGATAAAGATAAACCACAAATTCAACAAGGAATATACAATATTTTAATCATCTCTGAAAAATTACTAAATCAAAAATTAAAATCAGATTTATTTCCAATAGCACAAATGATAAGAGAAGCAAAACCACTAATAAATAAAAAATACTTAGATTCAATCAAAATTCAACCAACAAAGAAGAACACAAAATGGTACATAGATACAACAAAACAAAAAATAAATTTAATAAATAAAATTATCCAAAAAAAACCCCCTCAAATCCCCCCACAAATTACCTACACTCTAATCCTTAGACTAAGAACGCTCTACATAATACAACAGATAATCCAAAACAAACCCTATTCAAAAAAACAATTCATAACTCAAACCAAAAAAATAACAAACAGCTCAGATCCATACGAAGCATACCTCTCTGTAAAAAATAATCAAAAATCGAAAAACAACTCAAAGATAACTAAAGAACAAATTATAAAACTCAATAATCACTTAAAACAACAATTAGATAAAGTTAGGAAAATGATAAAAAAAACTTAAACTCTTCATATCCAATATGTACATCTGCAATTATTAATTTATCACCCAATATTACAGCTTTGTTATAAAACTCTAGGCCTTTGATTTTCATAATCAGAAAGGAGGAGGGGGTTAATAAAATTAACTAAAAAATAAAAATAAAAAAATAAATTATATCTACGTCCACCTATCTCTAAAAGACATACCAAATTCTGGTTTTAATCCAATGATTCCATCAATTGAGGGATACTCTCCATGAACTGCATTCTCCCACATTTCAGGATTGTTTTTATCAACCTCCCTACCTCCATTTACAAACATCCAAGATAACGGATCTCCCTCCTGGTACTGTTTTGAAAACAATGGATGAATTCCCATTACTGCTCTTACAACTTCAAGGTTTCCCTTATGTCTATCTCCCTGACTAATAACTACTGTAGGGATATCATGATTAATCCCATATTGCAAAATTGCCAATCCAGAAGGATTTTCATCTAACTTCTCAAATCGGTCCTGATATGTTCTACCATACTCTTCCCCAAAAGCACTTTTACTAGAATCTGTTTCTCCAGCAAAAGCTTTAATAAAATCAGTCTCACTAGGAAAAAACAAATCACTAACAACTCCATCATACTTCTTCTTCTCAAGCATAGCCATAGCTTCCTCATAGTTAGCAGCATAATGAGCATTAACTCTATCATCAGCATCATATACTCCTCGAGCAACATCAGCAAATTCCGGCACATCTTCAATTACAAGTATTTCTAATTTTTCCATTTTTTTACCCCCTTTCATTTCTATCTGAATTTTATTTTCCATTTTTCTTTGTTTCATTATGTATTTACTTACTTAATAGTAGTAACTATATTATCTATATAAATATAAGTGTCCCTGTAGGGGGCAACTATATAAACCCTAATCTCTTATTCAGTCCATGGAACTCCAAGATCTCAAAAAAATCGGACTGACTCAAGGAGAAATAAAAATCTATTCCGCTCTCTTAGACTTAGGTGAATCAACAAGAACAGAGTTAGCAAAAAAATCAGGAATTTCTCCCTCAAAAATATATGATGTTGCAAATAGGTTGTTAGAAAAAGGAATAATTTCTTCTGTTAAGAAAAATAATATCCTTCATTTCAGTGCTGCAAATCCTGAAACAATAAAAGATTTTTTAGATCAAAAAGAACAAGAGATACAAAAAGAGAAAAAACTAGTTAATGATATGTTGCCCACACTCATTGCAAAATACACTAAAACAGAAGAATCTGCAGATGTTGAAGTATTCTACGGATGGGATGGAATGAAAACAGTGTTTAGGGACATTGCAAATACACTTTCTAAAGATGATGAGAATTATATTTTTGGGGCAAGTCAAGGACAAAACACAAAACAATCTGATAATTTTTTCACATGGTATTATAATCTAGTAAATGAAAAAAAATACAAACAAAAAATAATATTCAATGAAAATGTAAAAGGAAATAAGGATAGAACAGCACATTTTTATAAAAAACCTCATGAAGTAAGGTATTTACACCAAGATACATTTACAGAAATTAACTTATACAAAAACACAGTCTTATTTGTGATATTATTAACTAAACCAATAATAATTCGTATCAAAAATACTGAAGCTGCAGATTCTTTTAAGAAATTCTTTGATAGTATCTGGAAAATAGCCAAACCCTAATCACTTACTTCCAATCCTACTCTCAATACTCTTATATATCCTCTTCAAAAACTCCACCCTGTCCTCCATCTTAATTAAATCAGAATGAGCCTGCATAACTAAATTCAAACTAAATGGCGAAGGAATAACAGTTTCCTCTTTCCTTATCTTAATCCTTCCTTCCTTAATCCAACTTAAAACCAACTTAGCACTTTTTATATCCATTAAATCTTCTAAAACTTCTCTTCTTGCTTCATTTAATATTGGAAAATTATTATCCAACTTCTTAACACTTGCCAACAAAAAATGAGTTCCCATCTGCTGCCTTCCAACACTCTTTCTTCTTCCTTTGTAAGTTTTCAAAATCATCAAACTTCTCATAGCACAATGTCTAAATCTTCTCTTCAAAATCTCAGTCTTTTCAATTGCCTCTTTCAAAACTTCCTCAATATTCTCAATTGTCAAATATTTCAAAGCCTTGTCAATTTTAGAATTATCTAATTTTTCTCCTGACAAATAAAAACCATTATCACTTATTCCAATTTCAACATCCCTCCCTCCCAACCTCCCAATTAAAAACCCAATAGCTCTAGAAAGCGCATCATTAACCCTCCTCCCAAACAAACTATGAAAAACAAAATAATCTTTCTCAGCTCTGTATTTCTCAATTATAATCTCTCCAATATTTGGAATTCCAATATACTGATACTGCTGTCTCATATAATCCCAAATCTCATAACCAACATCTTCATTACAACTCAAAAAATCCCTAATAAATTCAATCATTTCCTTTTTCTTACATTTCTTGTCAAACTTCTCCTTAACCAACCTTCTAAATCTATTTATCTCCAACGCCAAATCAAAACTTAAAGGCAACATCTCTGAAAACCATGACGGAATTGTAGGAGCTTTAGAAACATCAGCCCTTACATAAATATTCATCCCCCTTGTATAAAGATACTGATACTTATGCCCTCCTAAAACAAAAACATCTCCTTTCTTCAACCTTCCAACAAATTCCTCATCAACTTTCCCAACAATCACACCATCTCTCTGGGGCACTTTAACATTAACAAAAGCCTCATCAGGAATTGTCCCAATATTTGTCATATAAATAACCCGCGCCAACATCCCCCTCTTCCCAATCTCTCGAGTTTTTTCATCATACCAAATCTTTGCATAAACATTCCTTGCTTCAAGAGCATAATCTCCCTTCAAATAAGAAATTACTTCTAAAAAATCCTTTTTAGTCAAATCAGCATAACAATAACTTCTCTTAATTACCTTAAACATCTCATCAACATCCCAAATCTTATAAATAGCCATCCCAAATATATGCTGACTCAAAACATCAAGACAATTCTTAGGTATATGCACTTTATCCATCTTTTTCTCAATTATAGTCTTCATAATAACACTAGACTCAATCAAATCATCTCTATCTAAAATAACAAATTTTCCTTTAGCAACTTCATGCAACCTATGTCCCGCCCTCCCAATCCTCTGCAACGCTCTAGCAGTGCCTTTAGGACTTCCCAATAACAAAACAAGATCAATATCTCCTATATCAATTCCAAGTTCTAATGAAGTCGAAGTAACAACAACCTTCAACTTTCCTTCTCTCAATCTCTGCTCCATATCAAACCTATGCTCCTTACTCAAAGAACTATGATGAGCCCCAATTTCATCAACATAACTCTTAGGAAACATTGTCTTCAAATGATGAATAACCCTCTCAGTCGCAGCTCGCGTATTTGTAAAAATCAAAGTCGTCTTATGTTTCTGAATCTGCTTATCTATCAACTTATATAATTTATCATGCATCTCAAACCCAGTTGTATCAATTAAATCAACAGGAGTAATAACATCAACATCAATTTTTTTATGAAACTTAACATCAGCAATTAAACAATCCCTATTTCCAGTCAAAAACATTGCAATCTCTCCCAGCGGAGCAATAGTAGCACTCAACCCAACTCTAACCATAGGAAACACACTAAGCTCTTGCAACCTCTCCAAACTCAAACTCAAATGAACCCCTCTCTTATTATCCAAAGCATGAATCTCATCAACAACACAAAACTCAACACCTTTCATATATTCAATAAATTTAGGAGTATTCAAAACAATGGCCAAACTTTCAGGAGTTGTAATCAAAATATGAGGAGACTTCTTCAACATCTTTTGCTTTTCATATGCAGTTGTATCCCCTGTCCTAATAGCAACCCTAATTCCCAACTCCTTTCCTAAAATCTTCTCAACCTCTTCTAAAGGTTTAATTAAATTAACATAAACATCATTCCCAAGAGCCTTTAGTGGCGAGATGTATACAGCATAAACTTTATCTTCTAATTCACCTTTTTCAGCTAGCCCAACTAAATAATCCAAAATAGAAGTAAATGCACACAATGTCTTTCCAGATCCAGTAGGAGAACTAACTAATATACTTTTTCTATGTTTTATCGGAACAATCGCATGCTTCTGAGCATCTGTAAACTTCCCCTTAAACTTATCCTTAAAAAACTTAGAAACAACAGGCGTCAAACTACCAAAAACCTCCGTGTCATTACAAACTTTTGAATACTCAAATTTTTTTCCCATCTTTAGAACAATGTAACACTATTAGTTAATACTGAACAAGAGTTTATCTAATTCACCATTTAAATATTTATCTAACTATTAAATAATTAAACTTAAATAACCCCTCCTCTTTTCTTATTCACAATGAAAATTTCACAACAAAAAAGAGATAAAATATCAGAACAAATTTTATCACATCTTTATCATAATTTTCCAAAATCTTTTTTCACAGCAGAAATCGCCAGAGAAATCGCCAGAGATGAAGAATTTATAAAAAATTTATTAAACGAACTTAATTCTAAAGATCTAGTTTTTCCAATAAAAAAGAATAATCAAGGAGTCCAATTTCTCAAAAGAACAAAATGGAGAATATCAAACAAAGCTCAACAAGCTTACAAAAACTTAAATTAGATATAATTAATAATCTACATCCCACCAAATAAATATTTATACTGTCTCTCGCTAAATGATATGGGGCCTTTTTGAAGGGGTGGAAAGAGAGACAATTTAAGATAACTCCACTAAATAAATATTTATATAATTCCCCTTCTTTGTCTAGCAATGGATGAGCAAAAACTAAAAGAGGCATTTTCAAAAATTAAAAAGGAAATAAGTCAGATCAAGGACGACAATATTACTCTCAGAGACTCTTTAATAGAAACATTAAATCACTTATCAAATCTCAATATTTCTATAAAAACTTCCTTAGAAGATATAAAAAAACAACAATCAAAACTTTCGACACAAATCAGTAAAATTAAGACAACTTCGACACATAATGCGACACTTCGACAGGAAATAGAGGGGTCTAAACCCCAAGATTTAAGGGTTTCCACAGGAAATGAAGGGGTTTCGACAGACAGACAGACAGACACTCCAACAGACAATTCGACACATAAAATACCTATAATTTCTTCCCAACCCCCCCACCTCCAAATAACCCAACAAACCCCCTCTATAATGTTAAATCCAAACGAAAATATAGAGGAAAAACCTAAATCATCTTCATTACAAAATGCCTCAGAAATATTAGAAAACCTTGATAACCTAAAAAAAGAAGTTCGTTTAAAGATAAAAAGATTAACTAACCAAGAAATGCGTGTTTTTTCTTTATTATATCAATTAGATGATCAACAAATAGATGTAGATTATGAAATCCTTTCAAAAAACCTAAACCTCACTCAAAGCTCTATCAGAGACTACATACAAAGGATAATCACAAAGGGAATACCTATAAATAAAGAGAAAATTAATAATAAAAAAATAGTTTTACACGTGTCTCCTGCTCTTAGAAAAATAGCTACTCTTGACACAATCCTCAAATTAAGAGAGATTTAACTACTTATTCTCTTTACCGAATAAATGGTTACACCTAAAACTAGATAACCATATTTACCAATAAGTATTTTTTACATTTCTTTAACATAATTTTCTCACATATTTTTGAAATTTTAAGATATTAAGTTCGTTTAAATGGAATTTTTCCATTTCGTTTAATTCTTCTTTTTCCACATTTTTACCTAACTCTCATTTTTCCACTTTCAAGAGATTATACTTTTCTCACTTTTCCTTATTTAATTTCTTAACAATCTCAATTTTCACTTTTCCACATCTTTTCCAATCTTTTATACATATACTAACTCTCACTTTTCCGATTTTTAAGGTTATTTTTCCTATAAATCCTCTTGTAAACCCTCACTTTCTCTGTTTTTAAGGTTTTTACCTGATTTTTCCTCCTCACTTCTTCCAGATCTCACTTTCTCTGTTTTTAACAATTCTTCTTTTATTTCTTCTGGAATATATACTCTCTTTTTTCCATTTTTTTCCATTACTTCTTCTAACACTCCATCACTTTTTTGTTTTATTGAATTTATCTGTCCTCTTATCGTAGCCCTGCTTTTTCCAAGCATTGCAGATAAATCTTCATAACTCAATTTTAAATCACTGTTCAACAAAACATATACCAAAGCTCTTTCTGATGATGTTAATAACCTTAAAACACCTGTTTGAACAGCTGTTTGAACAACCTTATCAACACCTTGAACAAGTGTTTGTTTGTCTTGAACACCTGTTGATGTTTTAAACGCTGTTTGTTTTTTTCCATTGTTTCCAAACATCAGAAAGTTTTTCAAATTTTCAATCTCTTTTTCCATCGACGATAAACGTAGATCAATCTCAGAAACATTTTTCTTAGAAGCTTCTTTATGGGTGTTTAAGTGTTTTACCCATTCTGAAAGGCTGTTTATGTCTGATTTTACAGAATCAAAACCTTGCTTTGCATCCTCTCTAGCTCTCCTTACCTCTCTTTTTCCGAACAATAACCAACTTAACATACCTATTTTAGACACATCATATATATAAACTTTTTCTTTTCCTATTTTACCGTCGACAAAATGATTAAAAAATAATCTAAAAATGAAAAAATTAATCTAAATAAGTAGTAAAAATAACCTCCTAAACAACATAAACTTCGACATAAACACCCATAAACACAAATCATCTGTCGTAAAACAGCTGTTTAAAACACCCCTAAACAGACATAAACACCTACAAACACCCTAAACTTCGACATAAACACCTCTTTACCCTCGACAAATTTAAATCTTACAAAAAACATATAAACTCTCAAAACTTATTTAGTTATGCCAAAAAAATCAAAATCAAGAAAGAAAAAATTCTCAAGATCCTACAAAAAAGAATTTAAAAAACAACTCCGTCTTGCAATCGCAGCAGCAATAGGATTCACAATTGCCTTTTCTTGGAGAAATGTCATCTTTGATTCTGTCCATTCTCTTGTCCAAAATATAGATAAAAAAACCACAGTTTTCCAAACCCAATTCACAGCATCTCTAATCATTACTGTTGTTGGAGTACTTTTCATACTATTATTTTCAAAATTACTCAAAGAAAAGTAGCTAAAACCTTTTAGCAAAACCCAAAAGTTTTATAATAAAATAAAGTTCGTTTAAAAAAGTGAAAGGAGGCAAAAATAAAAAAATAAAATGGCAACATTAAAATTAACCATCTCAGGAATTATTACATTGATTGCAGGGCTTCTTATATTATTTAATCCAAAATTAATAAGACTTGTTTTAGGAATCTATTTAGTTGTTGTAGGAATTCTTCAGATGGTGGATATATAAAAAATTCACATCTTTTCCTATTTTTCCTTTATTTTTATACTATAAAGTTCGTTTAAATCCCAAAGCCCCATAAATAATTAAGAAAGTACTTCTTTTAATCTGACGAGGCCGTAGGCCGAGTCGCGCTCGGCATCACTTTTCAAACTTCAAAATAACTCATCTTTTCCAGTATAATAATCTTTAAAAACTTTGAAAAACATAAAAAAACATGGGAAAAATGAAAGACTTTCTGGAAAGAAACCAACAAAAAAGACAAGTAGCTCAAGCTACAGACCAACCAGATCCAGAAAACTTGATGACCTTCGCAGATGTTCTTACAAATGCTGTAGCAGACTATAATTTTGTAAATGGTAAAGGATGGACTTATAGAATCACAAGAATATATGAGGGTGCTCCTGGAAGATTTGACATGGAATATGAAATTTTAGACTCTGAGGGTAAAGTAGTTGACAGAAGCACAGGTTTTGCTGGGACTCGTGCAAGAGACAGAGCAATTTTAAAACTACAATTTCCTTCTCCAGACTCTGATGATGAAGATCACCATCCATAACATTTACAAAATAGAGAAAAACACCCGCAAAAACCTTTAATCAAAACCAATAAATAACTACATAGAACTTAAACGAACTTCTAACCTCTTAAACACCCCAAAAGGGCGCTTAATATACGATAAACGAATGTTTGAAATACATGTTTTTAGGCGATTTAAGCAACTTTTCCAGGCCTACCATTAATAGGGCTAGCAATTCTCAACCAACCCTCTTCTTCAGGACTTGAAGAAATAGGTTTCCAATCAACATCTCCAGTTTTTTGATGTTCGTAAAGAGCACATTCAGAAGCAGAATAAATTCTCATATCATTTGTTTCAAGATCTATCTCTAAGATCCCAGTCATTAATCCAGGATTTTCCCTTGTTAGTTTTGGTTCTCTAATTTGTCTTCGTTGACTACCAAAAAGTTCATGTCTTTCTTGCATACTAAGCCCGCGAGTTCCATAAGAATCACAAATAAAAGCACCAGGACCAAGATTAAACATTTGGGCCATACCTTCTATCTGTCTTTGAGTTTGTAAACTATACATTCTAATTCTAATATTCTAGAATTAATAAACTTTTCTTTAAATCAAACTTTCAAATTTCAGCAGAAACTTCCTACGCAAAAACCTTTAATCAGAACTATTTCCTAATCTTTCCCCTCCAAAGGGTTCTGGAAAAAACATCTCCAACACTCTCGGTAAGTGGGCTACGCATCCAGCCTATTGAACTTCCTTGAATCTCATGCTCTCCCCCTCTCTCAGTCTTCCTCTGCCCAACTCTTGTGTCATAGAGGATAGATTCCATTTTCATTTTAGTAACGAATGATCTGAATCTTCTTCTCGAAAATCTATAAGTTTCTGTTTCATTCTCTCCTTTAGCAGTTTGATATACAACCTCAATTCCAAAACAATTTCCCACTCCCCCAAGATCTCTCTCAGCCTTTCTCAAATCTGCTCTGAATTCAGGAAGATTATCTTCTGAAAGTCTAAGAGTTCTCATATATGCAACAGGAGGTTTGGAATAATTATTATCTCTAACATTTGCTTTCACAACTACTTTTACTATTCCATCCGGAATTATTTCTCTAGGTTTGGGTGGATAATTTAGATAGCTACTTGTTCTTGTTGGAATTGGTTGTCTACGATTCCATTTTGTTCCTGTTTCTTCCTTTGATTCTTCTGCTTGGTCTTGAGCTTGTTGTCTGGCTTGAGTGTTTATTCCATCTAACTCTCTCCTCCTTTCTTTCATCATCCTCTCTTGTATTACAGCTCTTCTATCTTCTTCTGTTTTCCTATAGATTCTCACTTCTGGAATCCTTCTTCGAATTGGTTGTGGAGGGGAGGTTTCTCTTTGGATTGTTCTTGGTTTTTTTTCTGCTCTTTGTCTTTCAGCAGCCTCTTTTCTATGCCAATCTGGACCTTCTACCACATATCTTCCAAGATAATAAGGAACATAAGTAATAGAAGCAATTACCATAGCAATAGGAACTAAAAACCCCAAAACTCCTCCCAATAAATCATCTCCCATTTTTATTTAGATCCAATTTATGCAACTGGATCATAACCTCCTTTACTCCAAGGATTACATTTTAACAATCTTCCAGTAGCCAGAATAGACCCTCTTGTCGCACCATATTTTATTATTGCCTGCCTTGCATATTCTGAACAACTTGGTTCATATCTGCATATTCTTTCTTGCTCTAACCTTTTTAAGATTTCTGGAGAAATGTTTTTTTGATAAATTTTAATCCATTCAATTAAAACTTGTTGTGCTTGCAAATCCCTTCCAGGAATAAATATTCTACTTGTCTTCTTTTCCTTTGATTCTACTTGTCTTCTTTCTTGCTCTGCTTGTTTATGTTTATATCCATCACTTATGCCACTAATAAAAAATCCCCCTGAGATTAATAAAGCAAGGCAACATGCAGCACCCCCGCAAGAGCTCTCTCCAAATGCTTTTCCTATAGAAAAAGCAGCTGCAGCTTCTAAACAACCATCACTCATTTTTCTTTCCTCATTTTCTTACATTTACTTAGATATTTAATCTTCTTATATTTTTCTTTTTCCATATTTAAAATTAAATAAAATTAAAAAATTATTGATTTTTAGCTTGTCCTCCAGTCACATCATTTATAATCTCTAAGAATTTTGTTATCCCTCCAAATTTTGAAACCAGTACTCTGACCTTATCTCCTTCTTGTTTTGTTAATTTTGAATTCATCTTAATATTATCAGAACTCTTCTTTCCTAAGTTTAATTAGAGACCAGTCAACTCCCTTAATCTCTCAGGTTTACAAGCTAATCTTTGTTGCTCTCTTGCAATCTCCTGGCCTGCATTCATTCCTTCAGAATATCCTTGAGAAATTCCAACTCTAATCCCTTCTCTATAGCCTCTTTCTTTTTCAAGTCCCAGCATAAAAGGAACTGATAGAACATAAGCCATTACTAAAACCCCAAGAATTCTCTTTCCTATTGGTTCTCCACGTGTTTCTGCCATTTTCTTTCACTCAGAATTAATCTGAGGTTTTCACCTCTAAATTTACATAATATTAATATTTAAAAACTTTTCTTTTTCCTAGTATTCCTACTCCCCCGAAACCCCTCTTTCTTTTTCCTGCCATCAAACTTTCTATCATCATTTCTTTCTCCAAACTTTCTATCATCTCTTCCACCAAATCTTGGCTTATCTCCAAATTTCTTTGTTCCTCCAAAACTTCTTTTTCCTTCATCTCTATTTCCAAATCTAGGTTTATCTCCAAATTTCTTATCCCCACCAAAACTCTTCCCACCAGAATCCCCATCTCTTCTCTCAAACCTCCTTCCTCCACCTTCACTTCTTCCATAACTTTTCTTCTCTCCAAATCTAGGCTTATCTCCAAACTTCTTAGGACCACCAAAACTTCTTCTATCTCCATCTCTTCCACCAAATCTTGGTTTATCTCCAAACTTTTTATCTCCATATCTTTTTGAATCTCCAAAACTCTTTCCACTAGAATCTCCATCTCTTCTCTCAAACCTTCTTCCACCACTAAATCTAGGCTTATCTCCAAATTTTTTCTTATTATCAAAATTCCTACTTCCCCCACCCCTATTATCTCTCCCACCACTAAAACTTCTACTTCCTGATCTAAAATTTCCTCTATCTCCATCACTTCTACCTCTAAATCTATTTTTTCCAAATCCATTTGTATCTATAGGTACTCTCTCTACATAAGGAGTCTTCAACTTTTCTATCTTAATTTTTTCATCTTTCTCAACTTTTCCAAAATTATCATAATCTCTACTTGCTAAAATACTAATTGCAATCCCGTCTTTCCCAGCTCTAGCTGTTCTTCCAATTCTATGTATATATTCATCCGCTGTTTTAGGTATATCAAAATTATAAACATGCGAAACACCCTTAATATCCAACCCTCTAGCAGCAACATCAGTACAAACCATCACATTAACATGCCCTTTATGAAAACCATCTAATACTCTAGTTCTCGAATTCTGACTCAAACCTCCATGAATTGCTTTAGCTTCAACACCATTTTTCTTTAAATTTTGTTCAACAAAATCAACATTTCGTCTTGTCGCACAAAAAACCATTACAAGTTCAGATTTCTCATTTTTTAACAAATGCACTAAAAGAGAAAATTTCAATCCATCTTCAACATCATAATAAACCTGTTTTAATTTAGTAGCATCAACCATTGATTCAACAGCTACTTCAATAGCATCTTTTGTATGTTTTTTAGCAAGATGGTCTATATCTTGAGAAATTGTAGCAGAAAACAACATTGTTTGTCTCTGTTCTGGAACCTGAGAAATAATCTTATTAACATCATCATAAAACCCCATATCAAACATTCTATCAACTTCATCTAAAACAAGAAACTTCACCTTTTCCAATTTTATAGTATTTCTTTGCATATGATCTAAGATTCTTCCAGGTGTTCCAACAACAACATCAGCAGTTTTTAATTTAGAAATTTGTGGTTCAATACCAACACCCCCATAAACAGTCGTAATCTTAAGAGGATTATACTTAGCAAATCTTTCTGTTTCTTGAGCAACTTGTTGTGCTAACTCTCTAGTTGGAGTTAAAATCAAAGCCTGCACACCTTTCCCTCTCTTTAAATTATCAATAATTGGAGCACTAAATGCTAAAGTTTTCCCACTTCCTGTCGACGATCCACCAATAACATCTTTCCCAGCTAACACTAAAGGAATCGCTTGTGTTTGAATATCGCTCGGTTCTTCAAACTTCATATCCTCAATAGCTTTCAAAATAGGCTCACTAAGGCCGAGTTTCTTAAACTTGTCCATATTAAATTTTTTGAGAAAAAGCAAATTGTTAATTCCTTCTTCTCTACCATACATAATCATTATTTCTAACTTATCTGTATTATACTACACTAAGAAATGGGTTTTTAAAGTTATGCAACTTCTCTTTCTTCAGAATTATCCTCTCCAATCAACCACATAATTTGATCATATCCTTGCCACCTTCCCGCAGGAGTAATCAAACAAGGACTTTCTGTTGGATCTGCTCCCCCCTCTATACTATAAGGAATTTCTTGACGTTCTAATTCTTCCCTAATTCTTTGAGTGTATTCGGTTCCAGTATCGTTTACATGTAAAATCCATCTTATCATTTTAATTATTAAGAAGTCTCTCTTTTTAAAAATTTATATCTTCCACACCTCATTTTTCTGAACAACCTTCCAAATTATACTTTCCACTTCCCTCTCTCTTGAACAACCTTCCCATCCAGAACTATCTTAGCATGTTTCATATCCTTAACAATATCCCAATGAATAGCAGAATCATTCCCCCCCCCATTTTCTTTGTACGCCATTCCCAATGCTAAATGTATAGTTCCTCCAATTTTCTCATCAAACAATAATTCATTAGTTGGTTTTGTAACTTTAGGATTCATTCCAATCCCAAGTTCTCCAACATATCTTGCATTTTTATCAGTGTTTAACATTGTAGTCAAAAACTTCAAATTTTTACTAGCCTTTTCTTTCACAACTTTTCCACCTTTAAACCTCAAATAAATATCTTTCACTTCTTTTCCATCTCTTATCGACGGCCACTCAAATTTAATATATCCCTTTAAAGAATTTCTTACAGGAGCCATAAAAATCTCTCCCCCAGGCATATTTTCCTTCCCATCATCCATCACAGCTTTCTTTCCATGAATCTTCATCTTTAAATCAACACCTTTTCCAATCAAATGAACTTCTTTTCCTTTCTTAAATTTATCAAGAATCTTCTTCATTCTCTTACTCTCTTTTTTCCAATCCTGCAAACAAGCACCATAAAGAAAATTAGAATAATTTTTCAAGCTCATCCCAGCTTCTTTAGCCAATTTCTTACTTGGAAATCCCATTGAACACCTATAAATTTTAGGTTTTTCATTAACAACATAACTAGAAATAGGATTAGTAATCTTTGTCCTCATTGCAACTTTTTTAGGATCTAATTTTTCCATCTCTTTTCTATCATCTCCAGTTCCAATCCCAATATATTTTTGTATCTTCTTAACTACCATATCATGAATCTCAGGAAATTTCCCAATCTGTTCCATAGAAGCATTTTCATAATAAATTGGGGTCAAACCCTCAGGACTATATTTCAACTGAGGATAAGCCCCCTTTTTCAAAACAGCTTTATACAATGCCTTGACAAACTCTTTAGCATCCTCACTAGCAGAAATCATAACATTCTCATCCTTCTTTACAAACACACTCCAATCAATAACTAACTTTGCTAACTTCTCAACTCTTTTATCTTTCATATATAATTAAAAAATCTAGAATATAAAAATCTACCTCTTAACAATCATAGCAATCAAAACAACAATAAAAACTAATATAACAAGAAAAACCATTAACCAAACATGCCAGTAATTCAAAACACTATTACTATTATCTACATTTTCATCAAGACTATTCAAACTTATAGTATCAACTATTTCTTCTTCAATTAACTCACTATCTTGATTAACAACTGAAACTTTTTTTGAAAAACTTACAACCTTACCATAATCAACATCAACTATAATCTCATATTCTCCATTCCCAGATCCAGGAGGAATATCAATTAAAACAAATTCATTAAACTTATTACTATCAACACTCATTAATCTATCTTCATAAATTCCTAAACCATAACTTACAATTCTAACATCCATTTCTTTTCCATTTAGATTTTTAGCATTAATTACAATTTCTACTTGTCCATTTGATAAACTTTCTATTTGAACATTTACACTTTTTTTACTTGAAGAAGAACTATGTGTTTCTGGGTCATCATCTTCATCATCACAAGATTCCACTTCAAAATTAAAAACAAATAAATTATTATCTTCATATTCTTCTTCATATATGTTTGCAGGATCAGTTATAATTTTTAATTCATACTCTCCAGCATCTAGAACACCCAACCCAACTCCCCAATCTTTATCTTCAGAATCAAAAGGTAAAACTGGAATTGCAGAGATAAGTACATCATTAAGATAAATTTCTACAGGAACAGAATCAGGAATTGCATCTCCATTTATTTTATGTGTATGAAATCTTATCATTGCTTCATCATCATCTAATATAGGAGCATTTGGAATATATCCTCCTCCAATATATAAATCAGGAAGTATTACTCCACCAATACAACTCCCATTAGAACATCCACTAACACAATCTTCAACTAATACTAACTCAACATAATCAGTACATGCTGCTTCTAATGTTCCAGAATTTCCACATGAAAAATCTTTCCAATTTTGATAAACATCATCATTATAACAAACAGCATCTCCAATAAATCTATCAACTCCACAATCACTATCAATATTACATCCAAGATTACATTGTTTTATAGCATCAATCTCAAAATCAGGATTTTCTAATCCACTACCACTTATTTTTGTATATCTAAATCCATCTGAAGAATAATAATCTTTAACTCCATCATGAGCTCTCAAATTATTTATATCATCAACATAAATAGCAGTCTGTTCCAATAAATCCCAATTAACATTATCTGAACTTACTTCCACAATGTATTCATCTAATTCTTCAGGTCTATCTGTAAAATCTATTCCAGGAAAAACTCTAAGATAATTTGTCATTGACCCAAAATCCCACACAACATATGTTGGAGCAGAAATCCATAACCAATACCAATCTAATTCATTCCCATAATCCCAACTTCCATTTGTAGAAATCACCCAATCCAAAGGATCATTTGAATAATGCATCCCATAATAAAAATTCCCTAAATTATTAATCTCATCAACATCTCCATAATTTCCTGTACAAGAAGGCATATCAGGAAGATACATAGAAGGAAAAACATTAGATTCATCATCATCTGAACTTGAATCACATCCAGGATCTCCATAATAACTTACAGAATTATAATCAGCAAATCCATCTCCATCATTATCTATTCCATCAGAACATTGTGATGAAGCACTAACAAAAGATAAACTTAACATCATAACTAATATCAATAAACTTGCTAATCTTTTTAATCTATTTTGGGCATTCATTTGTGTCATTCGGAAGTTATAACACATTTATAAATCTTTCCATCCATAGATTTAAATAATAGTTCGTTTAATTTTTATGATGGAGCAAAAAGAGGCGCTTGAAAAACTCAAAACAGAATTAAAACTCCGAGGGTATTCTCACCTTACTGAAAAAAATTATGTTTTCTTTATTGAAAAATTTTTAAAACACTCTAACACAAAAATTGATCTCCTTAATGAAGATAATGCAAAATCATATTTAGCGTCGTTATTCGAAGACAAGTCAAGAAACACAATTATGTTAGCAGCTTCGGCAATTAAATTCTTTTATAATATCTTAAAGAAAAATCTTTCTGAAATCACCCTTCCAAAAAAAGAAAAAAAGCTACCAATTGTTTTAAGTAAAAAAGATATAATCTCACTTTTGAATTCTTCCCAAACTAAAAAATCTAAACTTATACTTTCTTTATTATATTCTTCAGGATTAAGAGTATCAGAGGTTGTTAATCTAAAAAAACAAGATATTGATTTTAATGATAAAATAGGGTGGGTTAGAAAAGGAAAAGGTTCAAAGGATAGAATATTTAGTATCTCTGAAACATTATTAAACCAGGTAAAAGAATATTTAACTTCTCATCCAGATAATGAATATGTATTTTCTAAAACAACGCCTCTTACTCCAAGAAATATACAAAAAATTATAAAACTTACAGCAACTAAAGCTGGAATAGAAAAAAGAGTTACTCCCCATACTTTAAGACATTCTTTTGCAACACATCTTCTTGAAGATGGAACAGACATTAGAGTTATTCAAACAATGTTAGGTCACGAAAACTTATCAACAACTCAGATATATACCCACATATCTCAAGAACAAATTAAAAAAGTTGTAAATCCTTTTGATAACTTAGAACTATAATTATCTATAACTCTTCTGCCTTCTAGTTCTAGCCTTAGAATCACCTGGCTTATTAGGTTCCTTTCTTCTAACATCTGCAACAATTAAACTTCTATCATATCTTATAAACTCTCTTTTCAATTTTTCAGATTTTGAAACTTTTAAAATTGCCCTTGCTATTGCTTGTCTTGCTGCCTCTATTTGACTTTCAACGCCTCCACCTTTAACACTAACATCAATATCAAACTTCAAACTTCCTAAAACATTTTTTGATATTCTTAGAGGTTCTTCAATCTGCAGCTTTCTTAGTTGTTCCATTGTTTGATAATCTTTTTTATTAATTGTTACCTTCCCTGAACCTACTTTTAAAATAGCCCTTGCTATTGCTGTCTTTCTCTTTCCAGACACAATTGTATTTTTTTCTTTTCCTTTCATATTATTTTAGTAACTTAGATACTTTTTCTAGAGTATTAAAATCTCCTTTATTTCTTGAAGATTTGATTTTTTCTACTTCTACATATTTTTCAGGAACATCATTATAACATCTTACTCTCATCAAAGCTTCTACTCCTCTTCTTGAACTTGGTAACATACCTTTTATTGTTTTCTTTAACATTTTCTCAGGTATCGAAGATAAAATTATCCCTTTTCTCGAACTTCCACCTAGTCTTCTCTTTCTCATATATTCTTCTTTAATCTCAACAAAATTTCCACTAATAATTATTTTCTTAGAATTCACAATAACAACATTTTTTCCTTTCATTGCTTCTTTAGCTACAAAACTAGAAATCCTTCCTAAAATTGCATTTTCTCCATCAATTACTATTTCCATTATTTGATTATTTTTATTCCCTTTGCTAAAGGATTTACTTTTATTTCTTCTTTAACACTCACAATCTCACATTTCTTGTCTTTCAATTTTTTAATTGCTGATTCTGAAAATTTTAAAGCAACAACTCTAATTTTCTTACTTACATCTCCAACACCTAAGACCTTTCCAGGAACTAATATTGTTTCTCCTTCCTGACTATTTTTATCAATTTCTTCTAGATTAATTTTACTTTGCTTACGTGTCGGAACTGAGATAAGATGTGAAATTTTGACCCACTTATCTGCTTTTTTTGCACTTAATATAGTGCCAACTAACTCAACATTTGTTTTTCTTCTCATTTTCCTTTCAATCTTTGTTTTACTTATCATATTCAAATTATTCCTCTATCAATCCTTTTGCGGGTCACGCATTTACAGCCCCATGCCCTAACATTCTTCTGCCCCGACCGGACTGTGTTGCGGGTCACGCATTTACAGCCCCATGCCCTAACATTCTTCTGCCCCGGCGGGCTGTGAATGCGGGAAGAAGGATTCGAACCCTCGTAGGCACTAAGCCAACACGCCCTTAACGTGTCCCGTTTGACCGCTCCGGCATTCCCGCATTTATGCAGGATGCATTGACACAACCAAAATCTAATTTTTCAGAGTATCAGGTTGGTAAGGGTGTTCCTTACAGCATTCCCGCTTATTCATTCGAATATTAAGGAACTTAAAAATTTATTTAAGCGCTTTCTTAACTTCATTAAGGTTTTGATTTAGCGTTTTAATAGATTCTTCAAAAATTGCTGGAGCATCTATTTGACCATAACTTTCAATACTGAAAACTAACCCCTTTCCTTTTTTTATTTCAATAGAATCTTTTCCTTTCTTTTTACACTCTTCAATACAAGATTCACACATATCACAGTTCTCTAAATTTTTAACAGAAACCTTTCCATCTTTAATATCAAAAACATCAAGAGGACAAACACTAGCACAATCTTCACAATTAGGATCCTTTATTTTAATATCAGCAACATTTCTATAAAAAACCAATCCAGGTGAATATTTCACATGCTCTGTTCCTTTTCCTAACTTCCCTTTAGCAATAAACTCAATTTCTTGTCCATCTTCTAATTTAGTTATAATCATTTTATCATAAACAACTTTAGCATTTCCTTTCATATCTCCAGAATAAACTGTCTTTGGACCTTTTTCAACAAGCTTCATTGTAACTTCTTTTGTTTTAACACTATCTTTCTTTAAAGGAATCAATCCAACTCTATGAGCAATAATCTCATCATATAAAACAGAATCATTTTTATGAATCTCTAATTCATGAATTGCAAAAACCTCAACCTCATTAGCACTTCTTCTTATAGCATTTGCTAGTTCTTCTTCCCCTTCAAATGCAAATTCAATTTTTTCTGGTGTATTTTTCATTTTAATTATAGGATAATTTTACTTTAAAAGCTTATGGTCTTCTTCCTCTTCTCCCACCTTTAACCTTTGGCCCTCCCCTTGGAATTTTTGTTGTATCACTTATATTAATTATTTTAAATCCTTCTCTTCCTAATGATTTTACAACTGCATGTGCTCCAGGTCCAGGAGCAGGACTTCCAGTCTTTGCTCTAATCCTTACATATAATGATTTTAATCTATATTCTTTTGCCATCTCAGCAACTCTTTTCCCAACAAACATAGCCACAGTTGGATTTGCCTTTAATCGATTTTGTTTTGTTGACATTCCCCCTGAAACCCTAGCAATTGTATTTCCTGCTAAGTCAGTGATATGCACAATTGTATTATTAAACGACGTATAAATATGAACTATTCCTGTTTCTTCATCTGCAGCCATTTTATTCCTTAACCTCCTCAACTTTAACTTCTTCTTTAGGAGCTTCTTTAATTTCTTCAACCACAGCTTTCTCTGAAATTTCCTCAGCTTTATTTTCAACTTTAACTCCTTCAGAATCTTTCTCAACTGGTTTTTCTTTCTTCTCTAAATCTTTCATTTCAACAGTCTTCATAACCTTATCAACAGTAATCTTGTCTTCCTCATCTTTCTTAACCATATATGAAGGAATATTCACAACATTTTCATTAACTTTAATGTGTTTATGAACAATTAATTGTCTTGCTTCTTTAGGAGTGTTTACCACTTTATTTTTTAATATCATAGTTTGTAATCTTCTTTTCAACCAATCTTCTTTATTTAATGCCAAAACATCTGCAATTTTATCAACACTAAACCCTATTTTATTTAATTTATCTAAGAAAATTTTTTGTTCTTCAAGCCCAGCAGTAATTAAACTTTTAGCTCGTCTTCTAAAAATTGAAATCTCAAATTCAGCTTTCCAAATCTCTTTCTTATTTTTCAAACCATACTTATCTCGTAAATCATTTTCTTCATCAATTCTTGTTTTGTCAAATAACTTTTTAGGTCTTTTTATCTGAGAATTTTTCTTTCCAAACATCATCGTTTCTTTTTAACCCCCACAGCTCTACCTTTTTTTCTAAAATGGCTTCTAGTTCTTTGGCCTCTTGTTGGTTGCCCTAATGAATGTCTCAATCCCCTATAACTTCTTATCTTCTTTAATCTCTTAATATCAAATTCTTTTTTCAAATCAAGTTTACTAGTATTCAAATGAACTGAGTCTCCACTTTCTCTATCTTTCTGTCTGTTTAAAATATATTCTGGAAGCTTAGGACTTTCAACAAATTTTGTTATTTTCTCAATTTCTTCTTTAGTTATCTCAGAAACTTTTTTTGTTTTCTCAATTTTAAGAACATTACAAATAGCATTTGAAAAACTCCAAGAAACACCTTTAATTCGAGTTAATCCAGTATAGATATTTTTGCTCCCAGGAATATCAGTTGCCATAATTCTAACTAGAACTTCTTCTTTCAATCCTTGTTCAGGTTTTTTTCCACTCATTGTTTGGGCTATTTGACAAATAAATTATGTCTTTGTATTTCTGTTAATTCCTCAAAAATCCTTTTCTCCACAGCTTTTTTTGGGTCTGGAAGATTTGGGATTCTTTTTTTAATATCCTCAAAGCTTTTAAATTCTTTGGTTTTCCTTTCTTTTACAATTTCTTGCATATGTTTTTTTCCAAATCCAGGTAACAATTCTAATTGATGCAATCTTGTGTTTATTGCCTCTGCTTTATTAAAAAATTCAATAAATTGATTTTCATCATCTGCTATTAGATTTTCAACATATTCACTTAATTGAAGTTTTGCAGATTCTGTTAACTTCTCTCTTGGTAATCTTCCTAAAATATAATAAATCTTGTCTCGTTTTCCTTCACCAATATAAACTTTTTCTTTTGCTTCTAAAGAAACACCTTTTCTAGGAACTAATTGTAACAAAGTCATATTTTTTATGCCTAGAGCTTGAGCTACTGGAACCATTTTCCCCTCTAACGGATATCCGTAAGGTAGATAATCTAATATAATTGCATTTTCTTCTTTTTCCATTTTGTTCAAATTTGTTCATTCTTCCTCTGTGCGTAGGCACAGTCTCTGAATTTGAACAATTGAAAATTTATTATTTTCATTTTTATTACTTAACATATTTTTTTACTGTATCTAACAACAATTTTATCTCTTCCCCATCTAAATTAACATCTTGCAAAACTTTCATTAAATCAATTTCATCTTCAGGAGCAAAATCAACTATTTTAACAATATGTTCCTGGTTCAATTTCATCAACTTCAAACCTTCAAGTTCTTCTTTCAACTTAACAGCTTGATCTTCTTTCAATTTTGAAAACTTCTTTAAATAGTCTATAATCTCTTTATTTTCATCACTTTCTTTGATATACTTTTTAGCTTCTGTTAAATCTAGGGGTTTTGATTCTGTAATCATTTTATTTTAATTTCCTCAAGTGAACAGGATGAATAACAAGTTCTTTTTCCATATTAAAATCTTTTAATTTAATAACATAACACTCTCCTTTTTTTCCTTCAACATTACCTGTTCTCCCATGAAACTTTTTTGGATATTTAGGAATTTCTGCAAGTTCTGAGATTATTGCTACCTTATCTCCTTTATCTAATTTTTTAAAGTATTCACTAAATTTAATCTTCCCCCTAGTCCTTATTTCTTTTCGTTTTAACATAGATACTCCTAACTAAATATTCTATTCAGTCTTAAAGAAATGTAAAGTTTCCAGTTTTTAAACCTTCCGATGTTTTTATGATTTCCTCATCGGAATGGCACTAAGATTTTAATCTTTAAACTTTCCTATCTTCCTATATTTTATTATTTAGAAGAATTAAAATCTCAATCTTTCAATTCTTGTGTATCTTTAGAAAATGAAATGCTTCCTTGATTCAAATTTCCTGTTCTTTCAGCTTTTTCCATATTCTCTTTTATTGCTTCTAACATTTTTCTCCCAAAAACTCCTTCTCCACACCTATCACAAAAATCAATTACACTTTCATCAGCAACATCAACTTTACAATATATACAACTTTTCAATTTTTTCTCTTTTTTATTTAGATGTTAATTTTACAACTATCTTCTTTTTAAATTTTTGTATGATTAATCATTCGTACCTTAATGCATCAACTGGTTTAAGTTTTGAAGCTTGCATTGCAGGCAATACTCCTGATAAACTTCCAATAAGAAATGAAAAAACTAATGCTCCGATAATTAAATACCATGGAAATGCAGCTCGTAATAAATCAGTTCCTAACCCTACTGTCGCTAAATACTCTGCTCCTTTTCCTAACCCAATCCCAATTAAAATTCCTATTGCCCCTCCAATCATCCCAAGCAACCCAGCTTCATATAAAAATAATTTTAAAATATCTGAATTTTTTGCCCCTATAGCTTTCATAGTTCCAATCTCTTTTGTTCTTTCTAATACAGAAGTATACATTGTGTTTGCAATACCAACTCCTCCAACTAACAATGAAATTCCTGCAATTCCAATAAGCACTCCCTGAATAACTGCAAATATATCTGTAAATGTTTCTAATAATTGTTCAGAAGTTGCAACATTAAAAGTTTCTTGATCTTCTTTTTCTCCTCTTGATTTTCTTAATTTTCTTTCAATTGTATCAGCAACATCCATAGGATCAAAACCTTTTGAAGTCTTAGCTAATATTTGGCTTTCTTCATCACCCACATTCAATATCTCTTTTAATGTTTCTTTTGGAACATGCATAATCCCATCATCAATTGGATTTCCAATTTTTTCCATAATCCCAACAACTTTAAAATCATAATCTTCAATTTCAATTGTATCTCCAATTTCAACTCTTCTTTTCCAAATATCTTTATACGCGTGATTGTAACCTACAACTACCTTGAATTTATCTCCATCTTTCAAACTTCTTCCTTCAATAACTTCAAACCCAGGCAAATCTTTTAGTATTTCTCTGTCTTTTGCACTTAATCCAGAAGCAAATCCAATCCCAATATCTCCTTTAAACTTAGCCTGTCCTTGCTTTACTAAAAACCCTACAGCCCATTCAACCCCCCTTACATTTTCAATAATTTTTAAATCAACACTTGTTAGAATTAATGAATCACTTACAGCACTTCCAGGAGGCCCCATTCCTTTTGAACTAATAATTATCTTATCACTTCCTAATTGCTCAAATTGTTCTTCTATTGCATTTTGTAAACCCTGCCCTAACGACATTAGGGCCACTACAGCAGCAATTCCTATAAAAATACCAATCATAGTTAACCAACTTCTCAATTTCCTTCTTCTTAAGTTATTCAGTGCTAATAGAAAATAGTTTTTCATCGTAATTGAATTAATTAATACTCACTATTCTTTCTTCTCTTCTTAATAGATTTGTATAAAATATATATTAATACCAAGAATACAATTACTCCTACAACCATTAAAGTATTACTTTTTGATATCAATCCCAATTCAACAGCTTGGTCTTGTGTGTAAGCTCTAACAACAACATTTTTGTTTTCTGTAATTTCTTTATTTTGTGAATCTCGATATTTAATAGTTATAGGAAAATTAATATTTGAAGGTGAATTTTCATTAACAAATATATTAAACTCTGAAGAATCAAAATCATCACTATCAATATTTCCTATGTAAACATTATCTAATCCTACTATTTTAATACCTGAACTTGGATTCAGTCGAACACTCAATAGTTTAGCATTTCCCAACCCTGAATTTGTTATTCTTATATTTAAATTACTATTTTCTCCTTTAATTAATAAAGTATCCTCAATACTAACTTCAATCTTAGGATCAGCACTTATCATCAAACTTATCAATCCTTCACTTGTTTTTTCTTCATCATCAATCAGATATATTATCTTTACAGGAATTTTATATATCCCTGAATCAGAATCAGGAAAAGCAATCAAATTAAATTCCATTTCTTCACTATCTCCTTCATTAATCTCATCAATCAACTGCTCACTTGAACTTTGAAAAGGTGCAAAAGGAACATCTTTCAAATCTAACATCACACTAACATCTTTAGCATCAGCATTAAGATTATTATCAACTGTTAAAATTACACTAACTTTATCTCCAGGACTTATTTCAGAAGGAGAACTATCCACATCTGTAACACTTAAAGCTACAGCGAAATTTAATAAAAACATACTCATCACAATTAAACTTATTATTTTTTTCATCCTAAAACCTCCAAATCTATTCCACTATCTTGTGGAAAATCTCCTAATCTAAGTTTTATTCCTGGTTGTAATTGTATTGCTCCTATCCTATCTCCTTCAGGAAGTCTCCAAGTTCCGTTTGTTGATCCTAAATCTTCATAACTCCAAACACCCTCATTACTATAAAATTGTCCATGTCTTCTACTAACATCAAGATGAATCTTAGGGATTGGAATTTCAGGAACATTTTCTCCAATTTTTCTCCCTATAATATCTTCATGATGAAGCTCATAATCTACAGGAGCAACTCCACTATGAACCCTAACTATCATTTTACAATCTCTCCATCTTTCAATTTAATTGTTCTTTGTGCTAATTTAGCAATCTCTAAATCATGAGTAACCATTATTATAGTCTTTCCTTCTTTGTTTAACTTTATAAACATTTGTATGATTTCTCTCCCTGTTTTAGAATCAAGGTTTCCAGTAGGTTCATCAGCAAGTATAACCTCAGGATCATTTGCTAATGCTCTTGCAATTGCAACTCTCTGTCTCTCTCCTCCAGACAGTTCATTAGGTAAATGATCCATACGATGTTTTAATCCAACTTTTGTTAACAACTCTCTTGCTCTTTCTTTTTGTTTAGCATCAGAAACCCCTTGAAAAAACATAGGTAACATAACATTTTCTGTTGCTCTTAATGTAGGAATTAAATTAAATGTCTGGAAAACAAAACCAATTCTCCTTCCCCTTATTTGTGCTAACTCAGACTCTCCTAAATGTTCAATATTTTTATCTCCAAGAAAAATATCTCCTTCAGTTGCTAAATCCAAAGCACCTACAAGATTCATCATAGTTGATTTCCCACTTCCAGAAGGACCAACAATTGCTATAAACTCTCCCTTTTTTATTTCTAAATTCACACCACACAAAGCCTCAACTATTGTGTCTCCCATCTTATACCTTTTGCATACTTTATCAAGTTTTATTACTTCATTCATTTTATTTCTCCCAGAATAAATCTGAGGCACCAACCTCTTTAATCTTTCAACAATTATCAATATATAAAATTATCCCTAAAAGCAAAAATTTATATACCTAAATTAAGCAACATTAATATAGAAAATGATAATTCCAATGAGATGTTTTTCCTGTGGTAAACCAATTTCTCACTTATGGGAAGAATACAAGGAAAGAACACAAGAAAAAAAAGAACAACCAAAAAAAGTTCTTGACGAGCTAGGCTTAGATAGACCTTGTTGCAGAGCTGTTTTTTTAGGACAAGTTGATCTAATTGATCAAGTTAACAAATTCAAGAAGTTTTAATTTTATATCTAGAAACATTCCCACATTTCAAACACCTAACAATCTTAAGACTATTTTTAACTCTCACCTCACAATTAGAACTGTCAAATAAACTATAACAATTCTTACAAAATTTTTTCCTCAACTCTCCCAACTTAATCTTATTATGCATCGCTAACCTTTTTATCTTTTGGACATCTTTCTCACTCTTTGCTTTATTAAGTAACTCTATAATCTCTTTTTTTGTTACCTTATCAAATTTCATATATATAATTAGAATCAACAATATAAAAAATTAATCATAATTTTTTGGTATTTCTCTATAAAAGGGCGTTTCAATCTTAGGATCTCTCACCTCTTTCTTAAGTATAACAAACTCTCGCTCATTAAAATGTGCCCTTCCATTAGTTCCAAGCTCTATAAATTCCCAAGCTCTTGTACTAATAAAAGCATCTTCATAGCCTTTTGGAACATAAGCTCCTGTTCCATAAATCTTAGCAACATCACATCTTAATCTATTTGGAGTTGCAACTCCGCCTCTTGCTCTTAAACATTTTACAATATCTTTTACTAATTGTCCATATCTACTATCGTCAAAAAGAACATCTTCACACCATATTGAAAATTTATCTATCTCTATCATTTTTTTATTTATCAGGAGGAGTAGGTCTAGGAGTTTCATAAGCCATAACAATTTCAGGAGTAAGTTTTTCTTTTAATCTCTTAGCATAATCATTAGCTCTAGACCTCATGAGCTCATCAACTTCAGCCTCTTGATCAATATCTCTTATTCTCTGTCCTTCAGGGGCAGTTCCTTGAGTTCTTCCTCCAGGATTATTCATAGCCCAATTTTCTTGGATTAGATAGTGATTATCAATAAATCTAGCATTAATATCCCATATTAGTATCCGTTCGTCAATATCAAAATCAGGTGAAACCTCATACTTCCATCCTTGTTGTTTATCTCCTACTGTTCCTGTTCTTGTTATGTTAATTAATCTTTTAGCTGTTCCCATCTTAATTTATCAGAACTCTTTTTTCTTTTTAGGGTTAATTAAATATTAACAAGACAGCTTATTACTTTCCCATCTTGCGGGACAGTACAGGTAACAACGTGGAAGGCTTAGCTTCTGTGTTCGGAATGAGAACAGGCGTTTCCCAACCACTATGGCCGTCTTACATTTCTTACATATTTAGGGTTTTTAAGGTTTTTGATTTTAGCAAGTTTTATAAATATTAAATTTATACTAAATTACCTTAGGAAGAAAGAGTTCTGATATCAATATGGCAGAAGATCCGAGATATAACCCAAAACAAGTAGCAGAGATTTGTAAATACTATTGATTTTATAGATTTGATTTTCAAAGAGCACAAAAAGCAATTGAAGAGGAAGATATCACTGGATTTAATGAGGCAATGAGAGAAATTTTAAGATATATAGAGCGGATTCCTTTGAAGGTTAGAGAAGAGTTAGGAATAGAAAATAAATTGCAAGAATTCAGAAAAAATGATCCTTCCTTACCTAGGGAAATTATCCCAATTAGATAACAATAACAATAAACTTCTTAAGTATTATATTCTTAGTTCAATTATGTTAAAAAAACAACAAATCAAACACATAATACTAACAGCAATATTAATGACAATAGGTTTAATCATTTTCAAACATCTCCCTGAATATGTATATGGAAATAATATTCTTTTCGATGCTTCTCAACATGTTACAATCACAATCTTTGTTCTTTATGTTCTCTATTTTTTCATTGACCAAAACAAATCATGGAAAATCCCATACTTTATTTTTTCAGCTGTAGTTATAATTATAATATCAATTCAAAGAATTTACTCAAATCACCATAATGAAATAGGGATATTATTAGCACTATTAATTTCAACATCCTCAATTTTAATCTCTCATTATAAATACTTCAAAAATAAGTTAAAATTTTGACAACAACATTTAAATACCTAAAATTTCTCACCTCTTTAACGGTTGTAGAAAACTGAATAAAGTATTGCTAAGAGTTGTAAGCAAAATGGATAATACATATAAGATAACATGGGATCAAAAAGTGCACCAAGACGAGGTAGTTTACAATTCTACCCAAGAAAAAGATCAAGGAAGTTTCTACCTAGAGTGAACTGGACCCCTCTTTCTTCTACTAAACCAATGTTAGGCTTTATAGGATATAAAGTTGCTATGGCCTCGATGTTGGTCAAAGATTCTACTGCTGATTCTCTTACAAAAAATAAAAATATCACAATCCCTGTTACAATTCTTGAGATACCTCCTATGAAAATTTATTCTGTTCGTTTCTACAAAGACAAATTATTAACTAACGAAATAATTCTAGACAATCCTGACAAAGAACTAAAAAAACTTATCAAACTCCCTAAAGATTATAAAATAAAATTAGAAGATGTTAAACCAGAAACTTTTGATGATTTAAGAGTTATGGCTTATTCTCTTGCAAAAAAAACATCACTAAAGAAAAAACCAGACATGACAGAATTCGCTTTATCTGGAGATGTAAATTCAAAATTAGAATTTATAAAAAATAATATTGGAAAAGAAATTTCTGGCTCTGATATTTTAACTGATTTAAAATTAGTTGATATAAGAGCACTTACAAGAGGAAAAGGATTAGTAGGTCCAGTAAAAAGATTTGGAATTGGATTAAAATCTCACAAATCTGAAAAAGGAGTTAGACGTCCTGGAAATGTTGGTCCTTTCCATCCAGCAAGAGTTTCATTTAGGGTTCCAATGGCTGGACAGTTAGGAATGTTCACAAGAGCACACTATAATAAAAAAATATTACAACTTGGAAAAATTTCTGAAAAAGATATTAACCCTCAAGAAGGATTTAGACACTTTGGAAAAATAAAAACAGACTATGTAATACTAGAAGGCTCTGTACAGGGCCCAGTAAAAAGACAAGTTTTACTAACAGCTCCTTTACGTCCAACTAAAAAACAAGAAAAGAAAAATTATGAGGTTATAAGATTAGTTTAAAATGACAAAGGCAAAAATACTAACAATCGAAGGAAAACCAGGAAAAGAAATAGAACTTCCACACTACTTTGGAGAAAAAATTAGAGAAGACATAGTTCAAAAGTTTTTTGAAACTTCAAAAAAACAACATCCTTATGGCCCAAATCCTTTATCAGGAAAAACTCATGCAGCATCAGGAAAACTAAGCCATCAAAGACACAAATGGAAAACAACTTATGGATTTGGAATTTCAAGAGTTCCAAGAAAAATTTTCTGGAGAAGAGGAACAAGATTCTACTGGGTTGGTGCTTTCATAGCTTCAGCTAGAGGGGGAAGAGCAGCTCATGCCCCAAAAATAGAACACTTTTTCACAAAAAAGAAAATCAACAAAAAAGAAATCCTAATTGCATTAAAATCTGCAATCTCAGCAACATCATCTCAAGAGTTAATAACAAAAAGATATTCTTCAATTGAAGATACAAAAAATATTAACTTTCCATTAATTGTCGAAGATAAAATCCTTAACCTAAAAACAAAAGAGTTCTATTTAGCATTACAAAAAATCCTTGGAGATTTAAACAAACTAGCATTACAAAAAAAACAAGTTAGACCAGGAAAAGGAAAACTAAGAGGAAGAAAATACAAACAAAACGCAGGATTACTAATGATTATTGGAGAAAAAGAAAATTTAAAGATACAAGGAATAACAATAAGAAAAATTTCTGAAATTCAAATTAATGATTTATTTCCTCTAGGAAGATTAACATTATATACTGAAAACGCAATCAACGAATTAAACAAGATAAGAGAATCAGATAAGGAAGATAAAAAATGAGCACACTAAAACCTATAACAACAGAAAAAGCAGTAAAACTAATAGAAATAGAAAATGTATTGATGTTTGAAGTAGATAGAAGGCTAAATAAATTAGAAATAAAAACACAAGTTGAAGAAGCTTTTAATGTTAAAGTTGAAACTGTTAGAACAATGATAAGACTAAACGCCAAAATAGCTTATGTAAAACTTAAAAAACAAAATCCAGCAATTGATGTTGCAACTAAACTAGGAATGATGTAAAATGGGAAAAAGAATTATACAACAAAGACGAGGAAAAGGAGGATTAACTTATAGAGTTAGAGCCAGTGCTTTTCCGTTTAAATTAGGATACCCTCAAAAAATTGAAGGAGTTTGTAAAGTTGTAAAATTAGTGAACTCTCCAGGACATTCAGCTCCTCTTGCAAAAATCCAAATTAAAGGAATTACATTTTATAATATTGCAAATTATGGATTAATTGAAGGACAAGACCTAGACTTAGGAGGAAACGAAATAAAAGATGGAAACATTTTACAATTATCAAATATTCCCCTTGGCTCAAAAGTATTTAATATAGAATCAACTCCTGGAGACGGTGGGAAATTATTAAGAGTTGGAGGAAGTTCAGCTAGAATTTCTAAAGTTGAAAAAAATGGAATTGGAGTAATGTTTCCATCAAAAAAAGAAAAAATATTCACCCCAGAATGTAGAGCAACAATAGGAACAGTTGCTGGAAGTGGAAGATTAGACAAACCTCTATTCAAAGCAGGAAAAAACTTTCATATCAAGAAAGTCAGAGGAAAATTATACCCAAGAACATCAGCAGTTTGTATGAATGTTAATGACCATCCATTTGGGTCAGGTAGAGGAAAAAATCTAACTCACGGAACAAAAGGAAAAGTTCCTAAATTAAATGCACCTCCTGGAGCTAAGGTTGGAACACTAAGGCCTAGAAGAACAGGAAGGAAGAAAAGATGATAGCAACAAAACAAAATCACAAATTCAGGGGGAAAGTAAAAGACTTCAAAATATTTAATTTTGAAGTTCCTAAAATTTTTAATTTTAGAAAAAACCGAGGAGGTTGTCTTTAAATGGAAGAACAAGAATTTCACAAAAAAGAATTTATATTTAGAGGAAAAACTCTAGAAGAATTACAAAAACTTGACACTCGTGAGTTTGCAAAATTCCTTAAATCAACCCAAAGAAGAGCAATATTAAGACAAACAGAGATTATAGAAATGTTTTTACAAAAATGTCAAAAAAGAATAGAAAAATCAAAAAATATCCTAACTCACAATAGATCAATTGTTATAGTCCCAAAATTAGTAGGATTAACAGTTCAAGTTTATTCAGGAAAACAATATGTTCCAGTTAAAATAGAACAAGAAATGTTAGGACATAGATTAGGAGAGTTTGTACCTACAAGAACAAAAGTTCAACACGGAGCACCTGGAATTGGAGCAACTAAATCATCAGCAGCAATGAGTGTAAAATGATAGCAGAAGAAGAAAAAAATAAACCACAAGTGGAAGAGAAAAAACCAGAAGTAACAAAACCAGTTACAACACCAAAATCTGAAGATAAAATAAAAACTGAAGATAAAAAAGAACAACCTGAAGAAAAAGAAACTAAAGATAAAAAGTCAGACAAAAAACCAGAAAAGAAAATAGAAAAAAAAGACAAAGGAGAAGTTAATGTTCATGCTCAACATATATCAACAAAACATGCAATTGCTATCTGTAAATTTATCTTAAAAAAACAACCATTCTTAGCAGTAAACCAATTAGAAGAAGTAGTTAAGATGAAAAGAGCAATTCCAATGAGAGGAGAAATACCTCATAGAAAAGGAATGATGTCAGGAAGATACCCTATAAACGCAGCAAAGATTTTCATTAAATTAATTAAACAGCTGCAAGCTAATGCTGAAGTTAATGGTTTAGAAGAACCAATAATCATCTCAAAAGCAATGCCAAATGTTGCAGCTCGTCCAATGAGAAGATTTGGATCTAGAAGATTTAAAAGAACAAATATCCAATTAGTAGCAATAGAAAAGAAACCATCTCAAAAAAACAAGGGGGGGAAAAAGTAAAATGGAAGAAAGAAAATTTGTACAAATGAAAAAAGAAGAACTAGGAGTTAAAGAGTACATCAAATCTAATTTAGGAAAAGGTAAAATCTCTACAGTTCAAATAGAATATACTCCAATTGGGGAGAAGATTATAGTTTCAACTACAAAACCAGGATTTGTAATTGGAAAAAGAGGAGAAAAAATAAATGAACTTACAGATATACTTAAAAAAAGATTTAATTTAGAAAATCCTCATATTGAAATCCAAGAAATATTAAACCCGGACTTTGATGCACAAAATGTTGCTGATGATTTGGCATTAGCCTTAGAAAGAATGGGAAATCTAAAATTCAAAGTCATCGCTTATAGGGCAATAGATAGAATAATGAAATCTGGAGCACTAGGAGTTGAAATAGTAATGTCAGGAAAACTTCCTAGCAAAAGAGCAAAAACTTGGAGATTTGCACAAGGATACCTAAAGAAAACAGGAGACACAGCAAAAGTTGTAAACAAAGCTCAGGCTATTTCACAAACACAACCTGGTGTAACAGGAATAAAAGTATCAATTTTACCCCCAGACGCAAAAATAGAAGATAGAATAATCATAGATGACAAAATAAGAGCAAAAATAAATCAAGATCTCAGTTTACTGCAGGGAGAAAGTCCACAGCAAAGCGAGAAATCGCACAGCACTAATAAATCTGAGAAAAAAATTAAAAAAGCAAATGACAATCCTAAAAAATAAAGACGCAAAGAAAATGGAAACTAAAGAAATAGAATCTAAACTTAAAGAATTAAAAATGGAACTAATAAAGAAAAACGTAGCAGCAAACAAATCTTCAAAGATTAAATCAAAGGAAATTAAAAAAGCAATAGCTAGATTACTAACACAACTTAAAATTAAATCAACTAAAGCTAAAAAATAAAATGGATATATGCCCAAAATGTGGTCTTCCACAACACGCTTGTGTATGTGAAGAAATCGCAAAACAAGAACAGAAAATCAACATAGGGTTGGTTAAAAGAAAATACGGAAAATACTCCACAGTTGTAAGTGGATTTGGAAACGACGTAAACATAAAAGACATTGCGAAAGAACTAAAAAGCGAACTAGCATGTGGAGGAACAGTTAAAAACAACGCAATTGAACTACAAGGAGACCATAAGAAAGCTGTAACACCAATCTTGATAAGATTAGGTTTTTCAGAAGATTCAATTACACAATAAAAATGGAAAAACAAACAAAAAACAAGAAAAACATAGCTGAACCTAGCTGCGACGATCCACACTGCCCTTTTCACGGAAAATTATCAGCCCGAGGAAGAACATTCCAAGGAGTTGTTATTAAAAAATTCCCAAAAAGACTAACAATTCAATTTGAAAGAACAATCTATTTAAAAAAATATGAAAGATACATGAAAAAAAAATCAAAACTTCATGCAAGAATCTCAAAGTGCATGGAAGACAAGATTGACCTTGGAGACTATATACAAATCCAAGAATGTAGACCTCTATCAAAGATTATACATTTTGTTGTAATTAAATTAATCAGGAAGAAAGAAGAAAAAGGAAAATGATAGCAGCAAAGCATAATCACAAATTCAGAGGGAAAGTAAAAGACTTCAAAATATTCAATTTTGAAGTTCCTAAAATTTTTAATTTTAGAAAAAACCGAGGAGGTTATCTTTAAATGAAAGGAATATCCGCAAAACCAACAAGAGCATTAAACATTGGTAGTTTAGTAAACGCTGCAGATAATTCAGGAGCAAGAATTGTTAAAATAGTATCTATTAAACACGGAAAAACAAGAAAAGGAAGACAAGGATATGCAAAACTTGCAGACTGGGTAAAAGTATCAGTAAGAAAAGGAAACCCTAAAATGAAAGGAGAAGTTTTTGATGCAGTTGTTGTTAGACAAAGAAGAATATGGAGAAGAAACTCAGGTGAAAGAGTAGCATTCACAGACAATGCTGTTGCTTTATTAAAAGATCTTAAAGGAAATCCAAAAGGCACACAAATCAAAGGCCCAATTGCAAGAGAAGTTCAAGAACGATGGAAGGAGGTAGCTAAAATAGCTAGTATTGTAGTATAAACATAAAATGAAACAAAAATTCTCAACTTCATGGAAATCAAGCAAACAACCTAGAAAGCAAAGAAAATTCAGAGCTAACGCTCCAATCCATATAGCAAGAAAATTCATGGCAGCAAATTTATCTAAAGACTTAAGAAAAAAACATGAAAGAAGAAGCTTCCCAATAAAAAAAGGAGATACAGTTAAAATTATGAGAGGTAAGTTCACTAAGAAAACAGGAAAAATCGCCTCTGTTTCAATAAAAAGACAAAGAGTTTCAATTGAAGGAATGCAATCAAAAAAACTAGACGGAACATCTGTAAATGTCTGGTTCAATCCATCAAATCTTCAAATTACAGATATAAACTTAGATGACAAAAAAAGATTAAATTCAATAAATAAAAAACTAAAATCAGAAAACACTGAGGAAACAAAAAATGCACCTGAAAAGAAATAAAGTACCAAGAAGATGGGCAATTCCTAGAAAAGGAACAAAATTCGTAGTCCAACCTAATGATAATAGAAAGAATGGAATTTCAATACTTATAGTTATGAGAGACATGTTAAAAATCGCAAAAACAAGAAAAGAAGCCAAAGCAATAATCCATAATAAAGATATTTTAGTAAATAATAAAACAGTTACAGACGAAAAGTTTTCTGTTTCTCTTTTTGATAAAATAAATCTAAAATCTTCAAAAAAATTCTACAATGTTTTATATGGCAAAAGAAAAATAATATTAAAAGAAATCCCTGAATCTGAAGCCAAATCAAAAATACTCAAAATAGTAAATAAAACAATATTAGGAAAAGATAAATTCCAGATAAATTTAAGTGATGGAAGAAATTTCTTAACAAAAGAAAAATATTCTGTTGGAGATTCTATAACTTTTGAGATAAACGAGAATAAGATAGGAAAAACAATCCCTATTAAAAAAGGTTCTGAAGTTATTATTATTAGTGGAAAGCACTTAGGAAAAATAGGAAAAATACATGACATGGATGAAGATGGAAAATCAGCAATAGTTGAACAAGAAGATTCAAAAATAAATATCAACCTAAAAAATTTAATAGTAACAAAATGATACAACAAGAACAAGTACAAGTAGAGAAACAAGTAGAAAAGAAAACAATCCCAATAAAGATAGAAAAAATAGTTTTAAACATAGGTGCTGTAGCAGAAGATTTAGAAAAAGGATTTAAATTACTTAAATTAATTTCAGAAGCAACACCAGTAAAAACAAAATCAACAAAAAGAATTCCTGCTTTTGGTGTTCGTCCTGGTTTAGAAACAGGATGCAAAGTTACATTAAGAAAAAAGAAAATTGAAATTCTAAAGAGATTATTTGTTTCAGTTGATAATACTATCAAAGAAAATCAAATACAAGATAACCATTTTTCATTTGGTATTCACGAATATATTGAAATTCCTGGAATTGAGTATCAAAGAGAAATTGGAATAATGGGATTTGATGTAACTGTTGTATTTTCAAAACCAGGAAAAAGAGTTATGTATAAAAAAATGAAAAAAGGAAAATTCCCAAAAAGACAATATGTCACAAAACAAGAAATAATAGATTACTTAAAACAAACTTACAAGCTAAATATCATTCCTTCAAGGAGAAAGAAAAAATAAAATGACAGCAAGTGATTGGAATAAAATAATGAAGCAATTAACAAAAAAGCCAGCAAAGCAACAGAAATTTCTTAAGCACAATAAACCTAACGATAGGAAATTTGGAGTTGCTGCAAGAAAATGTGAAAGATGCGGCCGTTTCGGAGCCCACATTAGATCATACGGATTAAATTTATGCCGACACTGTTTCAGAGAAATAGCAGTAGAACTCGGATTTAATAAATATTCATAAAAAATAAAATGTCACAAGATATAACAGCAGATGCATTAAATCAAATAATGAATGCCAAAAAAGCAGGCAAAGAATCACTCAACCTAGCTAGACATTCAAAACTTTTAGAAAGCGTTTTGAAAATAGCAAAAGAACATAACTATATTGAAGAATTCAAAATTGAAGATGAAATTCTAACAATTAAAATAGGAAAATTAAACAAATGTCAAGCAATAAAACCAAGATATTATGTTAAAAAAGAAGGAATCGACAAATACATTAGAAGATATCTTCCAGCAAGAGATTTTGGAATAATAATTGTTTCAACAAATAAAGGATTAATGACAAATATTGAATTACACGAAGAAAAAATCGGAGGAAGCGTAATAGCTTATTTCTATTAAAATGAAACGAGACATATTAGAATCAGTTGAAATTCCAGAAGGAATAGAAGTAGAATTAGATAAAAACAAAATTACAATCAAAAACAAAGATGTAACTCTAACAAAACAAATTATAAACCTTCCAATTAAAATAAAAGACAATAAGATAATATTTGAAAAAAAGAATGCTAATAAAAATGATAAAAAAATAATAAAAACTTTTTTAGTTCATATGAAAAATATGATACAAGGTGTTCAAGAAAAATTCACCTATAAACTTCAAATAGCTTCTTCTCATTTCCCAATTACAGTTGAAAAAAATAATAATCTAATTATAATCAAAAATTTTCTAGGAGAAAGAAAAGATCGTATATCTAAAATACTCGAAGATGTTGATGTTAAAATTGAAGGTGAGTTCATAACAATAGAATCTAATAATAAAGAATCAGCAGGACAAACTGCAGCTAATCTTGAAACTGCAACTAAAATAAGAAACAGAGATAGAAGAAGATTTCAAGACGGAATATATATAACTGATAAAGCAGGCAAGGAGATCTAAAATGAGAAAATACACAAGAAGAAACACAAATGAATTATTAAGATTAGGTAAAAAAAATAAAAAACTTAGAAAGTGGAGACGGCCAAGAGGAAGAGATAACAAAATGAGAGAAAGAGTAAAAAACAGACAGAAACGACCAGAAATTGGAAGCAGAAAAACAAAAAATGAACAAGGAAAAGTTAGAGGAAAAACTCCAATGTTAATTAAAACAATAAATGATTTAAAAAAAATCAAAAAGGAAAACATTGCAATTTTAGCAAAAGTAGGATTCAAAACAAAAAACAAAATAGCTCAAGAAGCAAAAAAACTAAACATTCAATTTTCAAATTTTGATGTATTCAAATTTTTAACTAAACAAGAACCTGAGAAAACAGAAGATAAAAAATGAATTTAAGAAGAAAAAAAATATTAGCTGCAAAAAAACTAGGAGTTGGAAAAAACAAAATAAAATTCGATTCTGATAGTTTAAACGAGATTAAAGAAGCAATTACTTCATTAGATATTAAAGATCTTAAAAATAGTAATGCAATAACAATCAAAGAAAAAAAAGGCAGAAAAAAAATAACAAAAAGAAAAACAAAAGTAAGACAAGGAAAAATCAAAAAAAATGTTAATACAAGAAAGAGAGACTATGTAAATTTAACAAGAAAACTAAGAACATTTGCAAAATCTCTAAAAAAACAAGGAAAAGTTACTAGGGATGAATATATAGATATAAGAAAAAAAATCAAATCAAAATTATATAAAAGTAAGGCTCACCTTAAGGAAAATTTAAAATGAAGATAATACCCAAGCGAAGAAGAAGAGAACAAAAAACTGATTATAAAACTAGATTGAATCTTTTAAAATCTGGATTAACAAGAATAGTATTTAGAAAATCAAATAAATATATTATTGGTCAAGTAGTTAAAAGCAGTAATGCTCAAGACAAAATAATTTTTACATTTAATTCTAAATATCTCTTAAAAAATGGTTGGCCTGAAAATAAAAAAGGCAGCCTAAAATCATTACCTGCTGCTTATCTAACAGGATATTTCCTAGGAAAAGAATCAAAAGTCCAAGAAAATGTTATATTAGATATTGGAATGATTAGAAACATTCCTAACTCTAAACCTTTTGCTTTTCTAAAAGGATTAGTTGATGCTGGAGTCAAAATAAACCATAATAAAGAAGCTCTTCCAGATGATAAACTAATAAGAAAAGATAAAGAACTTTCTGAAATAATAGATAAATTAATAAAATAACAATAATGGAAAAAAAATCAAATCAACAATATAGGAAAAATTCTAGAGCACCTTTTGATAGAAGAAAACATGGAGAAATGTCTTATGCAGAAAAGAGAGAAGCTGATAAAGTAGACAAATTATCTAGTTGGGTTCCAAAAACAAAACTAGGAAAACTTGTAAAAGCAAAAAAAATAACAAATATTGATGAAGTTATAGAAAAATATAAAATTCTTGAATCTGAAATTGTGGATTTATTAATCAAACTAAAAGAAGACATTCTTAATATTGGACAAGCTAAAGGAAAGTTTGGTGGAGGAAAAAGAAGAATATGGAGACAAACTCAAAAGAAAACAAAAGAAGGAAATGTTGCAACCTTCTCAACTATGGTAGTTGTTGGAGATGAAAACGGACATGTTGGATTAGGATATGGAAGAGCTAAAGAAACACTACCTGCTCGAGAAAAATCTTTAAAAAAAGCTAAGTTAAATATAATAAAAATTGAAAGAGGATGTGGAAGCTTTGATTGTGCATGCAGTGAATCTCATACTGTTCCATTAAAAGTTGAAGGAAAATGTGGAAGCACAAGAGTTATATTAACTCCAGCCCCACAAGGAACAGGACTAGCAATCGGAGATGAACTTAAAAAGATATTAAAATTAGCAGGAATAACAGATGTTTATGGAAAAACTTTTGGACATAAAAGAACAACACTAAATTTAGCTAAGGCTTGTATGATAGCTCTTAAAAAAACAACTCAATTTGAAAAATGAATAAAGAATCATCTAATAATCTAATCGTAGCAATAAGAATAAAAGGAATGCTAAAATTAAATACTCAATTTAAAGAAACTTTACATAGATTAAGACTTCGAAGAAAATACGCATGTGTACTTATCAACCCTACTAAAGAAAGTTTAGGAATGATAAATAAAGTAAAACAAATGATAGCATTTGGAAATATTGATGATAAAACTTTATTAGAACTTATTGAAAAAAGAGGACAACCAATAGACAAATCAGTAAAAATTGATCCTAAAGCAGCAGCAGAAGCAATAAAAAAAGGAGAAAACTCACAAGATTATAATCTTAAACCATTTTTTAGATTACACCCCCCACGAAAAGGTATAAAATCTAAAGAACCTTATCCTAAAGGAGTACTAGGAAACCATAAAGAAAAAATAAATGACTTAATCAAGAGGATGTTGTAGAATGGAAAATAATCAAAAAGAAACACAAAACCCTACAAATATTGAAGATTTAAAAAAAGGAAGATTCATAGTAAATACTTCAGCTATAATTTTTGATACTAAAACAAAAAAGATTTTAATTGGAAAAAGAAAAGACGACCCATTTATTAAAGATATGACTTGGTGTTTTCCTTGTGGTAGACCAACTAAAAAAGATACTCTTGAACAAGCATTAAAAAGAGAAGTGAAAATAAAAACCGGATTAGAAATAGAAAGCTTAGGTCCTATATTTGTTAGAATAGTAGAATACAATCCAGAATTTTTATCAATTTTTTATTTATGTGAAGTTACTGGAGGAGAATTAAAAGCAGGTGAAAAATTAGTAGAAGTAAAATGGGTTAATCCAGAAGACCTTGAAAAAGAATTCACAACACCTCTTGATCCTAAATTAAAAGAATACATAATGGGGTTGAAAGCACAATGATAGCAGCAAAGCACAATCACAAATTCAGAGGGAAAGTAAAAGACTTCAAAATATTCAATTTTGAAGTTCCTAAAATTTTTAATTTTAGAAAAAACCGAGGAGGTTGTCTTTAAATGAAATTAGTAAAAAGAACAAAATTTTCAAGAATGCGAGCAACAAGATACCACGGACATGCTATGAAGAAACATAAAGGAAAAGGAAATCAAGGTGGAAGAGGAATGGCTGGAACAGGAAAGCGAGCAGACCAAAAAAAATCTTTAATTATAAACAAATACGGAACAAAATATTTTGGAAAAACAGGAATCACTTCAAAAGGAACACTAAGGAAAAAAAATAATGTAATGAACCTAGAGGAAATTCAAAAAAAATACCCAAATGAGAAAAACCAAATAAATCTAGAAGGATATAAAATTTTAGGAAAAGGAACTTTAACTTCAAAATTAACAATAAAAGCAAAATCAGCATCAAAGTCAGCAATTGAAAAAATACAAAAAGCTGGTGGAAAATTAATACTTCCTGAGGTTAAAGAAAAACCAAAAGTAGAAGTTAAGAAAGAACCTGAAAATAAAAAAGCAGAATAAGATGGCCCTTACAAATATATTAAGAAATTTGCCAGAAGTTGAAGGTCCTGTAGAAAAAAAATTAAGCTTCAATGTTAAATTAAAATGGACCCTTTTAGTAATAGTTACATTCTTCATACTTTCTGAAATTACTCTTTACGGAATGAGCTTCAATGCTTTAGAACAATTCAAGGCTATTGCAGTTATCCTAGGAACTAATTTTGGTTCAATTATAAGCTTGGGTATTGGTCCAATAGTAATGGCTTCTATTATCTTACAATTATTAGTAGGGTCCAAGATTATTGAAATAGATACATCAACAGCAGAAGGAAAAAGATATTTCCAAGGAATACAAAAACTTATGGTATTTTTCTTCATAATCTTTGAAGCAGTTATTTACGTAATGATGGGAGGAATCCAAGCAGCTCCAGGATATACACTCCTAGTAATTTTTCAGTTAATATTAGGGGGTCTTGCAATTGTATTCATGGATGAATTAGTAACTAAATGGGGATTTGGTTCAGGAGTTTCACTATTTATTGTAGCAGGAGTAGCTAAACAAATATTCATTCAGCTATTTCAATTCTTAGGTCCTCAAGGAAATTGTCTTCTTGATTTTTCAGGAACAGCATGTACAGGTAAGGTATTGATTTTAATACAATCTATAATCCAGCAAAATCCAACACAAGCTCTTCTTGCTTTAGCAGTAATCATAATCACCGCATTAATTTTCTTAGGAGTTGTATGGGCACAATCTCTAAAAGTAGAAATTCCTTTAACCTATGATAGATTAAGAGGATATGGAATTAAATGGCCTCTAGCATTTTTCTATGCATCAGTTATCCCAGTTATTTTAACAGCTGCCCTTGTAGCCAACATATCCTTGTTCGGAGGATTAGCAGAAAACTGGGCTGGCCATCCAACATTTTTAGGTGGATTTGATGACAACGGGCAACCAAGATGTGATGATGAATCATGCGGATTTGCATTCTGGACTTCATCCCGAAATATTGTTGATATGGTAATCAGAGGCTCATATAGAAATATCTATTTATTCCAAGGAATAACCCACATTTTAGTATATATGATATTCTCCACGATCTTTGCAGTATTTTGGGTCAAGACCTCTGGTATGGACGCATCCGCCCAAGCCCATAACATCATGTCCTCAGGTTTACAAATCCCAGGATTTAGAAAAGACGAAAGAATCTTAGAATCTGTATTAAATAGATATATTATGCCTCTAACAATAATGGGTGGTGCAGCAATTGGATTATTAGCAGCAACAGCAGACTTACTTGGAGCAATTGTTTCAGGAACATCAATCTTACTAGCTGTAATGATTATCTACCAGTTCTACCAAAACATTGCTCAACAACACGCAGTAGATATGCACCCAGCAATGAAGAAGTTTATGGGCTGACATTAGATTTATAAGTCCCTTTTCATATTTACTAAAATAAAGAAGTGAAAGAAAATGTTTACAGAATTAATTCAAGCTTATCCTAAACCCTCAATTGTAGTAATCTCTATGTTAGCTACCTTATTTATTACAATAATTAATTATTATGTCCAAGATAGAGACAAAATGAAAGAATTAAAAGAAGTTCAAAAAGCATGCAGAATAAAACTAAAAGATGCTAAAGGAAACCCAAAACAAATAGCACAAATCAACAAACAAATGATGGAGTGTTCAATGGAAATGATGAAACACTCTTTCAAACCAATGCTAATCACATTTATTCCTCTGATTGTGCTTATTGCATTTATTAGATCTTCTTATGAACCAATCCTAAGTGGATGGCTTTGGTGGTATATTGGAGCTTCAATTGTCTCAAGCATTATCTTTAGAAAGCTTTTTAAGATGTGATTTCTCTAAGTCGCTATGGAACAACAAGACCTAATAAAACTAAGTATACTAGAACAGCAATCAAATCAAATTGAAGAACAAATCAATGCTGTAAATCAAAATATTGCCCAGCTTGAAGCCCTTAGTTTATCATTACTAAACTTAGATAGAGACAAGAAAAATGGTTTACTAGCTCCAATGGGAAAAGGTATATTTATTGAGTCAGAAATAAAATCAAAAAAACTATTTGTAAACATAGGCTCAAATATTCTTGTTAAAAAAACACCACAAGAATCAATTGAAATAATTGAAAATCAAGTTAAAGAAATGCATAGAATAAAACATCTACTTTCTGAACAATTAGAAAAATCAGCAAATGAACTACAAATACTAATTGAACAAGCTCAAAAAGAACAAGATAAAAAATAATTATTTAAAATTAATTATGCTGGACTTTCCTCAAAAAATCCCCAAACTTCAAAACTCCTAACTCAGAAACAATTCCTTTAATATATTTCTTCTCAATTTTCTCAAAAGCAGGATTCTCAATCTTAATTCCCTTCGGCTTATTTTTCCAAACCTCTTTTGCTTTCCTCTCCTCAATCTTAATATTTTTAGAATAATATTTCCAAGAATCAGCTAAAATATAAATAGGAATATTATCATCTTCTAAAATCTCCCCAATCATATCACTTCCAATCTTATTAATAACTCCATCTTTCAAAATAGCATCAGCTCCTAAAAAAACAATATCAGATTTCTCAGCAGCTTTTTTAATCGCAGAATCCACAAACATAGTAACATTAATTCCAGCATTCTTCAAATCTCTAGCAGTCTTTCTTCCTTGAAACAAAGGCCTAGTCTCAGTATTATAAACTTCAAAACCATCAAAATCATCATGATGTCTTTTGGATTTTGTGGCCCCGGAAATCTTTGATTTCCGTGGGTTCCTACCTTTTTTCTTAGCATAAACCAAAGCTTTGATAACAGTTGATGAATGACAATGTGTGTAAACAATCTTCTTCCCTTTAATTAACTTAAACACCTCTTTATTTATCCTATCTTGTGTTTCCTCAAAATGTTCTAAAATTTTTCCATAATCCATCCCTTTATCTAAAAATTTTATAGAATTAAACAACATTGGTTCTGTTGGTCTAGCACCAAACAGCTTTTTCTTAGACATCTTTCCAGGTTTCAAAACATAAGCTTTCAGCCCAGCTTTAGCTATATTTGTAGCTCCCTGAATCTTAACCTCTTTTATATCCTGAACAATTTTATCAAACTTATTCATATATATTCCAAGAAAATTTTCTATTTAAATTATTCTAAAAATATAAAAACTCTACTTTGTATTAACTAGTATGTTAGAAATGATTCTCGGCCCAAGAAAAGCAGAACGACATCCATGGGAGATGTTTATAATAGGATTACTATACGCTTCTCTATCAGTTCTTCTTGTCTCTTGGATTTTTGGCCAAGACGCAGTTTTATCAAAATATTCAGGAATTTTAATTGTAACATTCACAGTAATGTTCTCAATTCCTTTTATGTATTATATAATCAAGTTAGAAGAAGAAAAAGATTTACAAGAAAACATAGGATTCTTATCTTTACTAAAAGAACATAGCAAAGCACTAAAAGCATTTACTTGGCTTTTCTTAGGATTTGTTGTAGCATTTTCTTTTTGGTATATTGTTCTTCCTTCATCAGATAATTTTAGAGCACAAATAGAAACTTACTGTTGGATTAACAGACCAGCAAATTTTGAGCAGTGCATCTCAGATTATGGCGTAGAAGTTACTTCAAAAACAACAGGATTTGCAACAAACAAAGAAAGATTATTTATGATATTCTCAAATAATATTTATGTAATGATATTTACCTTAATATTCTCTTTGATATTTGGGGCCGGTGCTATATTTATTTTAGCTTGGAACGCCAGTGTCATAGCAGCCGCCATAGGAATATTTTCCAAAGAAAGTCTTGCATATTTACCAGTTGGTTTAGGAAGATACATGATTCACGGCCTTCCAGAAATATTAGCTTATTTTATTGCAGCACTTGCAGGAGGAATCCTAAGCATAGCAATCATAAGACATGATTTTAAAGGAGATAAATTCTGGAAAATAATTCAAGATTCACTTAATCTAGTAATCCTTGCAGTTGTAGTTTTATTCATAGCAGGATTAATTGAAGTCTTCATAACTCCAATTTTATTCTAAGCGAAACTTTAAATATGCTTTATCTCTCTTTAAGAAATGGCTAAATTTTATTGTAAAAAGTGTAATTATCGTTTTGAAAGCAATTCAGAAAACCTTCCTATGCTTTGCCCATATTGTGGTGAAAAAGGAGTTATAAAAAAGGAAGAATCAGCTGAACAAATGGTTGAATAATTCCTAAATCTTAAAATCTAATGGATGAAAAAGAGCTAATTGAACAAAGAAAAGAACAATTTAAAGAGTTTTTAACTAAAAACAAATCAGTTACAATATTCTCAATATTAGCAGCTATAACTCTAATTATTACTTTATTTGTAAAATTTAATATTCAGATTCCAATATTATACAAAATAGGAGCACCTTTTGGCCCAATGATATTATTTTTATTAGCAATTGGATTTCTAATTTCTGCAATTTTAGCATATAAAGATTATTTCAAATTAATGTTTCTTCCAATACTTGCATGGATTGTTTATATTGCTTCATTTATTAGAACAAGAAATCTTCCAGGTTTAAGAGATGTAGTAACAGGGGGATGGACTCTTGGTCCTGATTTAGATCCTTTCTTATTCTTAAGATGGGCAAAAGATATTGTGAAAAACGGAACATTAATGGCATTAGATACAATGAGATATGTCCCAATTGGATTTGAAACAACAGGAGAAATGAAATTATTATCTTATATGATGGCTTGGTTTCATCAAGTAGCCTCAATATTTAACCCTGAGATGACAGTAACTCATTCAGCTGTTATTTACCCTGTTTTCTTTTTTGCCTTAACAGCAATAGCATTTTTCTTAATGGTAAAAAAAATATTTGAAACAGGATTCAAAAATCAAAAATATCCTTATATCATTGCTTCAATTGCAACAGCTCTTTTAGTAGTTCTTCCTTCACTTTTAGCAAGAACAATTGCAGGAATTCCAGAAAAAGAATCAACCGGATTTTTCTTTTTATTCCTGACATTTTATTTATTTATCTCAGCTTGGAAATCAAAAACCTTCAAAAAATCAATTATATACGGAATTTTAGCAGGAGCATCAACAGGATTAATGGCTTTAGTTTGGGGAGGTTCTGTATTTTTATATATGACAATCTCAATTTCAGCATTACTATATTTTATTTTCAAAGACATAACAAAAAAACAACTCACTGTATATTTAATTTGGGTGTTAACATTTATGTCTTTTCTCTTAACATTCTCAACAAGAGTTAGTTTAAAAGATTACATAATCTCAACTTCAACAGGTTTAGCTTTTTTTGTATTGTTTATTTTTCTTATTGATTTCTTTTTGTTTAAATCAAGTCCTAAATTAAAACAAACATTTAACAAAATTAATCTTCCTAAAAAATTAATCTCAATAATTGTGTCAATAATATTAATCTCAATACTTGCGTTTCTTCTTTTAGGACCAACATTTTTTACACACAAGGCAAATGATATAATTGATCAACTAATAACTCCCTTTGGAACAGATAGATTCACTTTAACAGTAGCAGAAAATCGTCAACCTTATTTTTCAGGAGAATGGGCAGGAGAATTTGGTCCAATAATAAAAAATATACCTTTAAGCTTCTTATTATTTTTCATAGGAGCAGTAACATTATTTTATTATACATTTAAATTTTTAGAAAGTCGTGAACGATTAATTCTCACTGGTTCTTTCACAGTATTTTTATTTGGACTTGTTTTCAGCAGATACTCTTCTAGTAGCTCACTTAATGGAACAAGCCCAACCAGCTTACTTCTATACTTTGGAGGAATAATTTTACTTTTATTTAGTTTCATTTATATTCTATATATTTATAGAACTAATAATAAAACAAATCTATTCAAAAAAGTAAATTTTTCTTATCTACTATTAATCACAATGACAATCCTCGCAATTATTGCAGCAAGAGGAGCAGTTAGGCTTATTATGATATTAACTCCATTTGCAACAGTAATGATATCTTTCTTAATCATTATTCTTTTCTTAAATTATTCTAAAAGTAAAAATGAATTAAGAATTATTTTCTTAATTTTGTTTGTAGCATCTGTTTTCCTAGCAGGATTTATATTTTATAATGATTATCAACAAACAGCAGGTTCTGCAGCAGGATTTGTTCCTTCAATTTATACTCATCAATGGCAAAAAGCAATGGCTTGGGTTAGAGATAACACCCCTGAAAATTCTGTATTTGCTCACTGGTGGGATTATGGCTACTGGGTTCAATCAATGGGTGAGCGTGCAACTGTCCTAGACGGAGGAAATGTCCATGTTTACTGGAACCACTTAATGGGAAGACATGTTTTAACAGGACAATCAGAACAAGAATCATTTGATTATCTTTATTCACACAATGCAACTCATTTACTAATTGATTCAACAGACCTGGGAAAATATACTGCTTTTTCACTAATCGGCGCAGATACAAATTTTGATAGATACAGCTTTATGCCTTCAATGGTTTTAGATCACTCAAATGATCAAGAAAAAAGAAACTCAACACTTCATTTTTACCAAGGAGGATTTTCAAATGACGACGATATTATGGTAAACCAGGATGGAAAAGATGTTTTTATTCCAGCAAAAGCAAGTGGAGTAGCAGGAGTTCTTGTAACAAATGATAACGGAGTTTTAAAAAATCCAGAAGCAATAATTATTTTCCAAAATCAACAATTTACTGTCCCAATGAAATATTTATATTATGATGGGCAATTACATGAATATGAAGGAATCTCAGCAGGATTATTTGTCTTTCCAAGATTAATTCCAGCAGATACAGGAAGTGTTACAATGGACCCAATCGGTGCAGCAGTTTTCTTAAATGGAAGAACAGTAAATTCAAACCTAGCAAGACTTTATTTATTTAATCAATCTGAGAACTACAAATTAGTTCATACAGAACAAGATGTTAGAATGCAGGATTTAAAAAATAATGGGATGCAAATTGGAGATTTTGCATATTTCAATGGACTCATAGGTCCAATAAAAATATGGGAAATCAATTATCCTGAGAATGTTCAATATGATGACAAATATTTATTATTAGAATACCCTGATGACGCACTAAGAAGTTCTAGTTAATTGTTTAACCAATAATTTAAAAATACAAAAGTTTGTTAATATTTATGGAATTTATAATATACTTACCGATTTTTGCATCTTTTTTAGTAACTCTATTCATAATTCCTTACTGGATTATCAAAGCAAAAAGTATTAAGTTAGTTTGGGATGATATGAATAAACCTAAAAAGCAAAAAGTAGCAGGTTCAGGAGGACTAACTGTCATATTTGGATTTACTCTTGCTATATTATTATATATTTCAATTTTTACTTTTATATGGAAAACAACAGATACTTTAGTAATTATCTTTGCTCTGTTGACTTCAATTTTAATTTTAGGAGGAATAGGAATAGTAGATGATTTATTAGGATGGAAAAAAGGAGGACTATCAAAAAAATTCAGATTAATTATATGTGCATTTGCTGCAATCCCTTTAATTGTTGTTAATGCAGGAGAAGCTTCTGTAAACCTCCCTTTTCTTAACGGAACAAACCTAGGATTATTTTATCCTCTTTTACTTATCCCTGTTGCTATAATCGGAACATCTACAACTTTTAATTTCTTAGCTGGTTTTAATGGTTTAGAAGCAGGACAAGGAATTATAATTATCTCAGCATTATCCTTTGTTTCTTATATGACAGGAAACACCTGGCTTGCTTTAATAGGGCTAATGCTTGTTGCATCTTTATTAGCATTTTTGATATATAATAAATATCCAGCAAAAATATTTCCAGGAGATAGTTTAACATATCCAGTTGGAGGAATGATAGCAATAATGGCAATATTCGGTAACATGGAAAGAATAGCATTATTTTTCTTTATTCCATATATAATCGAAGTTGGATTAAAAGCAAGAGGAAGATTAAAAAAACAATCATTTGGTAAACCAAAAAAAGATGGAAGCTTAATCTTAAGATATAATAAAATTTATGGATTAGAACATTTTGCTATTTGGATGTTATCAAAATTCAAAAAAAACGTTTATGAAAAGGAGGTTGTTTACTTTATCCACGCAATACAAATAGCATTTATAATATTTGGGTTAATAATATTTAGAGAGAGTATTTTTATATAATGATCAAAAGATTTTTAAAAAACGATTTAATAAAAGGAAGCTTTATACTGTTGATATTATTCAATCTATTTAATCTTCTAAATTTTATTTTTCACTTTATTTCTGCAAGACTTTTAGGACCAGCAGATTACGGAATTCTAGCAACCCTAATGGCAATGATTTATATTATTAATATTCCAAGTGAAGCAATACAAACAGTAATATCAAGGTTTACAACAACAGCGTATGTAAAAAAAGATTTTGGAGCTTTAAAATTATTAGTAACAAAGTCCTTAGGAAAATTCTTAATTTTAGGAGTAATCGGACTTTTTATTTTCTTTATTTTTTCAGGATTACTTTCAGACTTTTTCAAAATTGAAAAAGGCTTAATTTTAATGTTAGGTTTAGTATTTGCTTTAACACTATTAACTCCTATCCCTAAAGGCCTTTTTCAAGGAATGAAAAAATTTGGATATTTAGGATCAACATTTTTTCTTGAAGGATTATTAAAAGTTGGTTTAACAACATTTTTAATTTTAATTGGATGGAAAGTTTATGGGGCTATGGCAGCAATAACAATGGCTTTATTGCTAACTTTTTTACTAAATTTAATTCTTCCTCCAACCACAAAAGTTTTCAAAGCAAAAAAATCCAAACTTCAAATAAAAGGAATATATTCTTATTCAATTCCAGTTTTAATTGCTATAACTTCAATAACAGTATTTTATACTATTGACATGTTGTTAGCAAAAAGATTCTTTGGAGCAGAGGTTGCAGGATTGTACGGAGCAATAGCAATGGTTTCTAAGATAGTATTCTTTGTTAGTGTTCCAATTTCTAGAGCATTATTTCCCTTAGCATCAGAAAACACAGACAAAAAGAAATCAAATGGTTCTTTGACAAAAGTGTCTCTTTTCCTTGTAGGACTACTGAGCTTATTTGTTTTATTAATCTATATAGCATTCCCTGAATTAGTTATAAAAATTTTATATGGTTCTCAATATCTAGAATTTTCAAAATATCTTATTTATCCAACAATAGCAATGGTAATTTTATCTTTAACAAACATATTAATTTTTGCAAATTTATCTAAAAAGAATAACAAACCTATTTTTATGCTCCCTATTTTTGTGATATTACAAATAATACTAATCAGTTTATTCCACCAAACAATTATGCAGTTTATATGGATGCTAATTATTGGTAATGCTATAACATTTATATACTTCTTAATTTCTTTATTCAGACATGAAGATTAGTGTATTAATGCCTATGTTTAATGAACAAGACATAGTAGAAAATACAAAAGTTGTTGAGGACGAAATAAAAAAAACAGGATTAGACTATGAGATTATTATAGTAGATGATTGTTCAACTAATGACTGTTATTCTAAAGCAAGAAGCATACCTTCTAAAAAAGTTAAGGTCATAACTTACAAACCAAATAATGGGAAAGGATATGCTTTAATGCACGGATTTAAACACTCAACAGGAGATTATGTTATGTTTATTGACTCTGATTTAGATTTACATCCACGAACAATTCATAATTTTTTAGAATATCTCCCAAAATATGATATTGTTATAGGAAGTAAAAGACACCCAGAATCTAAAGTCCACTATCCAATAGCAAGAAAAATATTAAGCAGAGCAACACAACTAGCTGTCAAAACCCTCTTCAACCTAAATGTTAAAGACACTCAAGTAGGCTTAAAATTATTCAAAAGAGAAGTATTAGAAAAAGTTGTCCCAAAAATTTTAGTAAAAAGATGGGCATTTGATCTAGAACTTTTAGTAGTTGCGAACAAAGAAAAATACAAAATAATCGAGCGCCCTATTGAACTAAATTTCAAATTTTCTTCAACAATAAAACCTCAGACAATTTTCTACAGCTTTCTAGATATGCTCGCTATATTTTATAGACTTAAAATATTGAGATATTATGATCAACAATGAAATCAAAAATAATTTTTTCAATAATCATTCCTGTAAAAGAAATAAACCAACATGTTTTAAACCACATCCCAATATTGTTAGATCTAAATTATCCCAAAGACAAGTATGAGATTTTAGTCTTACCTGATGAAGACAATAAAAAACTAAGATTAATGGATGTAAAAATTATTCCTACTGGTTCAGCAGGGCCTGCCAAAAAAAGAGATTTAGGAACAAAACATTCAAAAGGAAAGTATCTAGTTTTTATCGACGATGATGCATATCCTAAAAGAGATTACTTAAAAGTTGCAGAGAAGTTACTTGAAAATGAAAAAATAATCTCTGGCCCTAATTTAACTCCTCCTGAAAGTAATATTTGGCAAAAAGCTTCTGGAGGGGTTTTTTCAAACCTATTTGTAAGCGGGCCAGCAAGAGCAAGATACAGGAAAACTAAAAAAAAATATCTTGATGATGCACCATCTTGTAATTTTATAATTGATAAAAATATATTTAATACCATTGGAGGATTTGATTCTGAATATTGGCCTGGTGAAGATTCTAAACTTTGTAACGATCTTTTAGAAAAAGGATACACAATATTATATGATCCTGATTTAATAGTTTACCATCATAGAAGACCTTTGTTCAAAGAACATTTAAAACAAGTTTGGAGTTATTCGGTTCATAGGGGATATTTTGCTAAAAAATTCCCTACAAACTCAAGGAAAATAAAATACTTTCTTCCATCTCTCTTAATTTTTATAGGAGCAATTCTTTTACTATTTTCATTCTTCTTTACATTTTTATTTCATTTCCTAATTACCTTGATCTTGATATTTTCTTTAATTACAGTCTTAGACTCAAAAGACCTTAAAAATATAAGAGTAATTATTTTAACCATAATAGGTTCTTTTTTAACCATAATAATATATGGCATTGGAATTTTAAGAGGATTATTAAAAAAAGACCTTAGAAGTAAGTATAGAAAATAGTATAGAAACATTTTTAATAACGACTCTTAACTCTATAATATGAAAGTTGTATTATTAAGCCCTCCACAAAATGACAAGATGTTTCCATCTTTAGGAATTGCATATATTGGAGCAGTTCTTAAAAAATCTGGACATGATATCCTGATTATAGACGGAGCAGGAATTTCTCTTAAAGAAATGATTGCCTCTATTAAAGATTATCATCCAGATATCGCAGGAATAACAATGAACACAACAAATAGATTTGATGTTCTAGAGTTAGCTAAACAAATCAAATCAAATCTAAAAATTCCAATTATTCTTGGAGGGCCACACCCAACTTTACTTCCAGACCAACTTCTAAAGAACTATAAATATATTGATTTTATTGTTAGGAATGAGGGAGAATACTCAACTTTAGAATTAGTTAATTCTCTAGAAAAAAAGAAAACATTCTCTAACATTAAAGGTATTTCATATAGAGATAACAATAAAGTAATACATAATCCTCCAGCAGAACCAATATTAGACTTAGATAAACTTCCATTTCCAGACTGGAGTTTTTTCAATTTGAAAAAATATTCAAAACAAGTAGAATATCCAGAGAAATACAAAAAATATCCTGTGGGAAGTGTTATTAGCTCAAGAGGGTGTCCTTTTAGATGTACTTTTTGTTCTTCAAGCCAATTTTGGGGACATAAAAATAGATTAAGATCTCCAGAAAATATTATCGGAGAAATAAAAATGTTATATGGTTTAGGAATAAGATTTATTGTTTTTAATGATGATAACTTTTCATCAAATACAAAAAGAGCAATACAGATATGTAAATTAATGATAAAAGAAGGACTTTCTGAAAAAATGGGTTGGCAATGTAGAGCAGAAGTAAATGTTATGAATGAAGAATTAATAAAATGGATGAAAAAAGCTAACTGTAACATGATTGAGTTTGGAATAGAAGATTGCACACAAGAAGGATTAAAATGGTTCAAAAAAAGCCATACTCAGCAACAAGTTGACAAAGCATTTGATTTATGTAGAAAATATAAAATAAAAACAAAAAGTTATTTTATTGTTGGAGGAGATCACGAGACAAAAGAAAACATTAAAAGAAAAAAGAAATATATAGAAAATTTAAATCCTGATATTACTACAGCATCAATTCTTCTAGCATACCCAGGAACAGAAGTTTATGATCTAGGAAAAAATCAAAAATTATTTGATGAGTCTGTATGGTTAGATAATTGTGTAGGTGAAAAATTCCATAGTCGAGCACCAATATATACAGGCCCACACTTAAGTTACTCTGAATTAATTTCTGCATCTGCAGATATCAATTATTGGTGGGGAAGAAAAAAAGGACAATATGGGATAAAAGATAATATAAAAATTGCAGTAGATATGTTAAAACAAGGAGATATCAATAAATTATTTAGAATGAGTCTTGCAGTTATAAAACAAAAACTTTCTTTCAAATGAAACTCTCTATAATCCTCCCCACCTACAACAATGAAAAAACAATAGAAGAATGTCTAAATTCTATTTTCTCTCAAAAATTCCCTAAACAAGATTTTGAAGTTTTATTTTTAGACGGAGGTTCAACAGATAACACATTAAAAATTGCAAAAACATTTCCAGTAAAAATAATAAATAATCCTAAAAGAAATGAAGAAGCAGCAAGAATTTTAGGAATAAAAAAATCAAAAGGTGAAATATTAGCTTTTATCGACGCTGATAATATTTTAGTTGGAAATGATTGGTTTAAAAAAATGCTTCAACCTTTCAAAGAAAAAGATATAGCATTTGCAGACACTTTATATTATTCTTTTAGAAAATCAGATAAACTTGGGGTGAGATATCAAGCTCTAATCGGGGGAGATGACCCAATTGTTTCTTATTTAGGCTTTTATTCAAGATGGAATTACCATAAAAATAACTGGACAGATTTTCCTTATGAAAACCAAGATAAAGGAGATTATCTAAAAATCTCACTTTCAAACAAAGAAAAAGTTCCAGCAATGGGTTCTAATGGTTTTTTAGTAAGAACATCAATAGCAAAAAAATTTATAAAAGACACATTCATACACTCAGACTTTGTCTATGATTTAATAAACAACAACCACAATTGTTTTGCTAAAGTTAAAACAGGAATTATTCACAATCAACCCAAATTCTTCTCAAACAAAATTAGAAGAATGCAAAGAAGACAAACAAAAGAAATTAAAATAAAATATAATTACAATATCAAAAAATCAAAAACTCTCTTAACAGCTATATACATATTACTAATTATTCCTTTAATTATTGATACAATTGTTGGTTATATAAGAAAAAAAGATTCTGCATGGCTCTTCCACACTCCAGCAACATTAATATTATTTTTTATGTATCTTTATTATAGTGTTAGATAACTTTCAACTTCAACTCAATCTCTCCAACAGGAAAAATCCAACAAAGAAATCTCTCATACATCATCTTAGGGATAATATTATAAAACCAACTACAAGTTGTATTAGCAATTGCATGCTCAACACTCAAAAAATTATATCTCCTCTTAACTATCTTCAAATTAAGTTTTTCTCCCATATATCCATTAATTAAATGCTCAAATGTAAACCATCCAAAAAATCTCTTATGAGTAGGATCATTATAACCAATACCATTTGAAAAATGAGGAACTCTTATATGAATAATCCCTCCCTTCTTTGTAACTCTAACTAACTCTTTCAATGTCTTCATCAAATCTTCAACATGTTCAAGAATATGTGAACAATAAACTAAATCAAATTCTTCTTTCTTAAAAGGATAAGGAAATTTATCTAAATTATGTTTAACATCAACCTTATAATCAGAATTAAAATCTAAATTAACCCAATCCACACTCTCACTTGATTTCTTATAATCTTTACCACTACCAATATTTAAGAATTTTTTCATTATTACTCAGGAAATTTATATATTATTAATAACGGACTTCCAACCTGTCCATACATTGCAGCTTGTTCAGGAGTTACAGCCCAAACCTGAACAACAGTTAGATTATGTTTCTCAGGATAACTATAAGCCCACACAGGAGTAAAATGAGGTTCAAATACAGATAAAATCATATATTGTGGTTTCAATCCTTCAACTTTTTTCTCAAACAAATCAGTCATCCCTGAAATACAACTATCATTATAAATAAAACCTGTATCTCTATCAGTACAGATAGTCAAAAATGGATCCTTCACAAAATAATCATAACTCTGTCTCTCTGAATAATACTGGTTCTGCACTATAGAAGCAGTCATAATTTTATCATCAGGATTAGAATTCATCTTCAACCACTCCCCTCCAAGCTTAATCTCATTATAAGTTAACTTTTTCATTTCTGTTAGTTGTATACTATGATTATAATTCTCATAAACTCCTCCAAAAATCAAAACTAACAAAACTCCAATTGCAATTATCTCACTATATTTTTTTAATATATCATATAACCCAATAACTCCTTTAGCAGCAATATAAAAAAGAGGAGGCATTAACATCAACAACCATCTATCATTAGCTGCTCTGAATATCACAACATAAAAAATCAAGTGAACTAAAAGAAGCAACACAACAAAAAAGTCAGCATTCAATCTTTTACTTTTTTGTTTCCATAAAACATCTAATCCTAAAACCAATGGAATTAAAGTTATCAATCCTAAAACCAAAGCAATCAACCAATAATTATGTAAAAAACTCGTCAACATCGGAACAATATACCAAGCAATAGGTTGATGAACAGAATAAGCTTCCTCTCCAAAATAAAACCTAATAAACTCAAACCTTGAAGAAATCATAAATATCAAATAAGGAATAATAGAGATAATAAAAACTACAACCCCTTTCCAAATTGTTTTATCTTTAAACAAAGCCAACTTTCTTGTAAACAACAAATAAATAGCTATTGTTATCAAAACCAAAGCCAAAGCAAATCTTGCTGAAAAAGCCAATACTCCAAAAACTATAGATAAGTATAATCCATAGTTTTTATTTTTTTTAATATAATAACTCCAAAAAAACAACAAAGACAACATCCCAAAAAACACAGACGGAATATCAGTCAAAAGTCTAAAAGAATAAAAAAACCAAACCCAATAAAAAGACATCATAATAGAAGCTATTAATCCAACTCTTTTATCATACAAATTTCTTCCTAAAGCATAAACCAAATAAGTTGTAACAATTCCAGGAATTAGTAATGTAAAAAATCTAATTGTAAGTTCTCCAAATCCAAATTTGAAAAAACCAGCCCATATAATTGGCATTAACAAAGGTCTCATCCCAGTAAAATGACCCCACCACTCAGGAGTTGCCTGCCCAATTGCCCAAACTTTGGAAATTGCTAAATAATCCCCTTCATCCCACCATATTGGCTGCACCCCCAACCTAAAAAAATAATAAACTCTGATTATAATCACAAAAGCCATCAACAAAATCAATATCAAACTATACTTATTTTTCAAAAGAGCTTTAATTCTATCCTCAATCTTCACCTCTCCTCTTTTATCACCTACAAAATCCTCAGGTTGATCGCGCGTAGGCGCGTCTTGGGATTCATGGCTTCTCTTTAGAGTAGACATGCTCGGGGACTTTGTCTCCGTTGTTTTGGCGCCGGAAACCTCTGGTTTACGAGCGTTTATTATCTCTTCTGTTTCAGAACTTTCTTTCTTTTCATTAACTACTTCTTCTTTTGTTTCAGTTCTTTCATTATTAATTGATTCTTCTACTACTTTTTCAGAATCAGAACCCTCATTTTCCATAATAAATAATTATTTAAACTATATATAAACATATTCATTATGACACAAAAACCAAAAATTTTATTAATAAATCCACCATTATCAGGAAGTTTAACCTCTGGAATCTTCACAGTAAAAGTTCCACTAGGTTTAGCTTACATTGCTTCTTATTTAGAAAAACACAACTTCAAACCAGAAATATTAGATTGTATGGCTTATTATGAAAACATAAAAAAATTATCAAAAAACAATTACAGAATCGGACTTTCTGAAAAAGAGATAATAAAAAAATTAAAACAATTTAATCCAGATATTGTAGGAGTTTCAGGATCATACACAATCCATGAAAAAGACTCATTTGCAATTGCAGACCTAGTTAAAAAACACACAAAAGCTTTAGTAGTTTTTGGAGGAGCACACACTTCAGCAATTCCACACTCAGTTCTAAAAAACAAAAATGTAGATATAGCAGTAATTGGAGAAGGAGAATTAACATTCTTAGATATAGTAAAAAATCACAAAACCAAAAAATTATACAATCTCAAAGGAATTGCTTTTAGAAAACAAAAATCCATCAAAATAAATCCAATAAAAGAATATATTGAAAATCTTGATGACCTTCCATTTCCAGCACATCATTTGCTTCCAATGGAAAAATACCTCAAACATCCTCAAAACTCTTTTGCAAATATGAGGGGTCCTACTACAGAAATAATAACATCTAGGGGATGTCCATATAATTGCATATTTTGTTCAATTCACACTGTCTGGGGAAAAAAATGGAGAGCTCGTTCAGCTAAAAATGTTGTAGACGAATTAGAACACCTTCACAAAAAATACAAAATAAAAGAATTTAGATTTTTTGATGATAATCTTACTTGGAAAAAAGATAGAATAATGGAGATTTGTAATGAGATAATTCAAAGAAAACTAAAAATAAAATGGGACACTCCAAACGGAGTTGCAATTGCAACACTAGATGAGGAAGTTCTCAAAAAAATGAAACAAGCTGGATATTACAAAATTGTTATGGGAATAGAATCAGGCTCAGAACAAACACTAAGATTCATGAGAAAACCAGTCATGCTAAAAAAAGCTAGAGAAATAATAAAAATATGTAACAAACTTGGAATCTGGACATGGTCAACCTTTGTTATAGGATTCCCTGATGAATCTATAAAAGAAATTCAAAAAACAATTGATTTCTCAAAAAACTCAGGATTAAATTTTGCAACTTTTTATATTGCCCAACCTTATGAAGGAACAGATATGTATGATGTTTACAAGAAAAAAGGATTACTAAAAGACGGACTATCAAACCAAAGTTCAGTAACAAACTCAAAATATGACACAAACCATTTTACTGCAGAACAATTAGCAAAAATACAAAAAAATGCATATTCAGGATTCATTAAACATCGTATGATTTCTTATCTAAATCCAATAAAACTCTATAAAGAATTTCTAAACAGAATCAAATCTTTCGAAGATTTATATTATGTTTTAAGAATGTTTAAGAATTTAGTTGGGAAGGAGTACTCTCCTATTTATCAAAAAGACTAATCACTTAGTACTCTCAATCCTAGTCCATATATCTTCAAACTTCCAAGTATTCTTATTAATATCCTTAAATATCCTATACCATAAATAAATCCTAGCAAACACAAGCCCAATTGTCCAAAAAATCTCTTTCAAACTCCTAGGAAATCTCAAAACAAAAAATATTCCTTTAGATTCCTTGCTCACAGACCTATCAACTTCTTGCTTAAAAATATACTTTATCTGATTATATCCTCCAGCACTTCTTCTCTTCTGAGAAATCCAATCTTTGAAAATAGTAGGATACTTCACATTAACAATTGCTTCAGGCTCATAAATTACTTTATACTTTTTATTATAAATCATATAAGAAATCAAAGCATCATCTGACAATGTATCTTTAGGAATTTCTTTCACAACTCCAGCTCTTATTGAATATAAATATCCAGAACAAGCCATAACCCCTTTCTCATGATTCAGCCTCTGTTTATGAACAGCACTAGTCAACAAATGAGCCCAATACCCAAACTTATTATTCCTTGAATTAGTAGGAATCGGATGCCCACAAACAGCTCCAACTTTTTTATCTTCAAATCTCTTCAAAAATAAATTAACACAACCATCATTAACAAAAACATCTCCATCACTTAATATCAAAATCTCTCCTTTAACTTCCTTAAAAATCATATTCAAAGCAATCGGTTTTCCTTTTCCAGGATCTTTAAAATACTTAATCTGTTTATATTTTTTCTGATACTTCCTAATCACTTCTCTAGTTTCTTCATCAGGACAAGCAGCAATCAATTCATAAGGAACTTTAATATCTTGCTTAACAAAACTCTCAATTGCCTTTCCAATTGTCTTTGGTTCTTTCCATGCAGTTATTATAATGCTCAACTTTAATTTAGCCATCAATAATCTTCTCCAAATCTTTAATTAAAATACTCCACTTAAATCTCTCAGCAAATTTTCTTGTATCTTTCTGAATTTTCTCAATTATTTTAATATTATTCTTATCTAAAACATATTCAAGTTTTGATTTTAAATCTTTATAATCATCTAACTCAAACAAAAAACCATTCTTACCATTTTTTATTATATCAACTGCTCCTTTTGTTTTACTAGCAATTACAATCTTTCCTAAAGCCATTGTTTCAATCAAAGCTTGAGGCATAGCCTCTCTTTTGCTAGGCAAAACAAAAACATCTGCTTCCTGAATCTTTTTAATTTTCTTTTTCAAATCATACACAGGATCATTAAAATTTATATTTTTAGCATCTAATTTTTTTACTAATTCTTTTAATTCTTCTAAATAATCTTCTTCTGCAGGACCTACAATATCTAAATTTATATCTTTGATTTCAGAAATAGCTTTAATTAAAACTTCTAGATTTTTTATTGGAGCTATTCTTCCTAAAAATAAAACTTTTTTTCCTCTAAACTTTTTCACTTGTTCCTTGAAAAACTCATCAGGAATTCCATTTGGAATATAAACAATTTTTTCTTCAGGACATCTGAGTTCTAACAAATAAGGTTTTTCCCAATAAGTGATAGCAATAACTTTATCATATTTACTAAAATTTTTCTTAAACATCAAATCATATAACTTAACTCCTAACTCTAACTTTTTACTTCTCAACCCTTTTTCCACAAATGGAGCATGAGTAACTAAATAACACTTAGCTCCGTGTTTCTTAGCCAAATCTAATCCTTGATTTGTATGAGGATGCCTATAAACATGAACAATAACAATATCTGGCTTTAACTCTGCAAACTCTTTTTTAAAATTCCAAAAATGTGCATTCTCTCCAACAGACAATTTAACAGGAAATCTTCTAATCTTCACCCCTTCCCACTCATCTTTATCAGGAACCTTTTTATTACTCCCTTTTTCAATATCTGAAGAAAACACATAAACTTCATGCCCTGCTTTTTTTAACAATCTAGCCTCAGAAAAAACCCTTGTCCAAACTCCACAAACTCCTGCAGAATACGGACATATCTCTAAAATCTTCATTTTATTCCAGTATCATTAATTTTATAAAACCCCTCCTGTTTTAAAGCTTATGAATTTAAAATACCTCTTTAAAGAGTATAAATACTACAAAAAATTAGGAGGGCTAAAAAATATATTTGTTAAATTTATATTTTCAAAAACTCCCTTAAAAAAAGTTGTCAATTCTTCTTTTTATAATAAATATTATTCTAATATGATTAACAAAAAATCCAAGAAATCTAATACAAAATTCCTCCAAATTGAAAACACAAATCTTTGTAATGCAACCTGTGTTATGTGTCCTCATGTATCAATGAAAAGAAAAAAAACAACCATGTCTTTTGAAGACTTTAAAAAAATCACAAAAAATGTTATAGATCATGAAAAGATAAAAGTTGTGATAATAACTGGATTTGGTGAACCTTTCTTAGATAAAACAATAGTTGATAAAATAAAATGGTTAAATCAAAACTACCCAGATATTAAAATAGATATCTATACAAATGTCTCAATGTTAACTCCAAAAATAACAGACAAATTACTAGAACTGAAAATCCACAAAATAAATTTTTCAGTAAATGGAACAGAAAAGGTTTACAATAAAATAATGGGTTTAGATTACGAAAAAACAAAAGAACATATAAATTATTTTTATGAACAAAAGAAAAAACTAAACAAAAAGTTCCCTCTAACAAACATCTCTTTAATGATTATAAAAGACAACGAAGCAGAAATAAAAAAATTCATTAATTTTTGGAATAACAAATCAGATTCTATTATGGTTTATATTCCATCTGATTGGGCAGGCAAAAAAAAGATTGATTATGTATCTGAAATTCCATTTAAGAAAAAAAGATGGCCATGTCCAGCTTTATGGCAATTTATAACCGTAGATGTGGAAGGAAATCTAATTATGTGTTGCAGAGATTATGAATCTATTATAAAATTTGGAAACCTTCTTAAAAATAATATTAAAGAAATTAAAAATTCAAATAAATTTAAAGACTTACAACAAAAACATCTTGACTTTAATTTTTCAACACCTGTATGTTCAACATGTGACAATGCTTATGATTCAAGTCTAAACTGGTTTAATTAAAATGAATAAAAAACTCCTAAACATATTATTTCTCATCTGGATTATCATAGTTTTCTTTTTCTTCTACAAACAAGAATTAATTCACAATATTGACCATCTTCCAACTTTTATAAAAAACATAATAAATAATCTTCCTTTTTTCAAATGATAATTGAAATATTAATTACAATTTTAGTATTCTTTATAGCATTAATTTCAGGAAACAAAATATTTAGGCTATTCAAACTTCAGGTTTCCTTCAACGAAGAACTAATTTATTCATTAGCTCTTGGGTTTGCTTTTCTAAGCTATTTAATATTATTTTTTGGATTATTAGGATTAATCTACAAATCAGTTTTCATTATCATATTCTTTACCTTATTTATCATCTCTATCCCTGAACTAAAAAATCTCAAGAGAAAATTCAAACTTGACATTAATTTTTCTTACTTATGTATCCCAATAATAATATTTTTACTATTAATTTTAATTGGCTCTTTATCACCTCCAACAGGATGGGACACTCAAAAATATCATCTTTCAGCTCAAGAAGCTTATGTTAATCAAAACAAAATATCCTATGTTCCAATACTCCATTCAGACCTACCGTCTCTAGCTAACATGTTTATATTATTAGGAGTATTATTAAAAAATGATATCCTTGCTAAATTAATATTTTATTCAGTATTTCTTGTTTTAGTATTTTCCGTTTACATATTTACAAAAAAACATTTTTCAGAAAAAATAGCATCTCTTGCTACTATAATATTCCTCACATTCCCAATGATAATTTATTATGCAGGAACAGTTCACACAGATATGTTTTTATCTCTTTTTACTTTTTTATCTATTATAACATTTTTTTACTGGGCTCACCCAGAAACCCTCAAACAAGATAATAAATATTTAATTCTTTCAGCTATATTTGCAGGTTTAGCATTTTCAACAAAAATAACAGCAATACTCACTTTGTTAGCTTTTGCAATAATTTTCTTAATTCATTTAATTTTCAAACCCAACAAAATTAAAACTATAAAATTCACACTTATCTTTTTCTTAATTGTAGCTTTAATTGTTTCTCCTTGGTTTATTAAATCATATATCTTTACAGGAAATCCTATCTACCCTATTGCTTACAATATTTTTGGAGGACCTCAAAATCTAACTTATGCAACAGAATTTACAAACACTCAGTTAGCAACAGGAGGATATGGCACAAACCTATTAACATACATTTTATCTCCATGGCACATAAATTCAAATGGTTATAGATTTCTTAGTTCATTTTCTTTAATCCCTTTACTCTTAGCATTTCTACCTCTTCTCTTTTTCATCAGAAACAAAAATTCAATAATAAAATTCTTACTAATCTTCTCATTCATTTATTTCACAATCTGGTTTTTTCTTCATCCTTTTCTAATGAAGCTCATTCCAATTATTGCTCCTTTATCAATAATCTTAGCATACACAATAATCTCTGTTTTTGAAAGAAAAACAATTTCAAAATTCTTCACAATCTTCATAATTTTTACAATCTTATTCTCTTTTTTAATGGCAGGTTTAATTTACAAACCACAAATAAAAGTTGCTCTTGGTTTACAATCAAAACAAAATTATTTATCAAATAATGTTGATGTCTATAACACTTTCAATTATGCAAACAACAATCTCAATCCAAATTCAAAAATATTGTTAATCGGTGAAGAGAGAAACTATTATCTTGACATTCCATTTCAAGATGGAGACCCAACAAGACAAGGATTAATTGATTATAGATCTACAGATCAACTCAACCTTAAAATTTTCATAAACAAAGAACAAATAACTCACTTAATTGTAAATAAAAACTTTTTTTCAAACATCTCAGATGATAAAATTGGTTTATATGGGTATACAGAATATTCTTATGATTTAATTACAACATATATAGAAGAGAATACCAAAGAAGTTTATGAATCAAATAATATTTTTCTTTATGAATTAAATTAATCACTCAAACCTTGGAGTTATATACTCACTAGAATATTCATTACAATTCCTACAAATCAACGGAAATATCTTCTTATTATGCATCTCTCTCCATCTTTTGCTCATCCTACTATTCCAAATTTTTTTCAGGGAAGTTTTATTTGCATCTCCTAAAACCATCTTTCCCTCATAATCAACACAACACGGAACAACTTTTCCATCCCATAGGACAATTATATTTCCTCTCCACAATTCTTTACATCTACTATTTCTCTTTCTAGGTGTAAATGAAATATTCGGCTGTATCTGAATTCTATCAACAACATCTTTCCACTTTTTATAAAACTGAGGAACATGCTTTTCTGTCTCAGGCATTATAACCATATTAATATCAATCTTTGTTTTAATCTTCAATTCATTTCTTAGCTCAATTAATCTCATAATTCTCTTTTCAATTATTTTATAATCAAAACCTCTAATCTTTGTATATGAATCTTCAAAACCATCTAAAGATATTGTTATCCTTTCAATCTTCGCATTCAAGAGTTTCTTCATCTTTTTATCATTAGTTAATAAAACAGCATTTGTAGTAAGAAAAGTTCTAATTCCTTTTTTATTAGCATAATCCAACATATCATATATTTTTGGATGTAACAACGGCTCTCCCCAATTAAACATCAAAGCAAACTCCATCTTAGGATTCTCATCAACAATCTTCTTAAATAACTCATATTTCATAAAACCCTTCTTCCTCTTCATCCCATTATTTACAGGACACATTTTACAACTCAGATTACAATTATTTGTAACCTCAAACTGAACACTTGTAACTTTTGGAGAATAAGTTGAATTACACATATAAAAAAATTGATTCAGGCCAACATCATAAATACTTTTAAAAGTTGGATATCGTGTTTTAATAAACTCTTTCTGCTCTGGCTTTTTCAAATACTTATTTGCTGCAAAATCATATATCCATTCTTTAATTTTATTTGACATTTTTTTTATTTGATTTTAATTCCCTATCCATTGTTATCCCAAAAAATCTTTTTATATAATGTTTTGGATTATCACGAATTTTTTCAATTATTTTTTTCAGAAAAAACATTTTCCCTTGCGCAAGTATAGATTTTATTATTATTTTATTCGACATTTTTACTAACCATTTCTCAGAATGTTCTGCTGTAAAAAAAGGACAAGGATTATCACTTAACCAATAATCATCATCTATTACTCCTTTTTCAACAGCAAATTTATAAACTTCTGTTCCAGGAAAAACCCATAAAGGAGCAGCATAAAAAAATTTCATTTTTCTTATTTTTTGTAATTGCCTTATAAAATCAATGGTTTCATTAACTGTCTCTTCTGTTTCTCCAGGAAAACCCACAATTATAAATTTTTCAATTTGTATCTTTTTAAATTCTTTAAATATCTTGAAAGTTTCAATACAATCTTCTTTTGTTATGCTTTTATGAATAGATTTTAATAGTTTTTTACTGCCAGTTTCTATCCCAAAATAAATTTCACTAAATCCTACTTTTTCCATCCAATAAACCATTTCTCTTGAAATAGGTTTTATTCTTCCTTGGCCAAAAAAATTTAATTTAATTCCTCTTTTGATTATTTCTTTACATATATTTATCACTCTTTGGTTATCTAATGTGAAATTGTCATCTAAAAATTGAATATGAGTTACCCAAGGATATTTTTTTGATATATATTCTATTTCATCTACTACTTTTTTATAATTTCTAGGTCTCCAACGTCTTCTACTAACAATATTCAAACAACAAAAAGAACATCTGTTTGGGCATCCTCTTGATGTGAGAATTTGAACTTTTTTAATAGCTGGTTTCATAAAAACATCATAACTTGGATAAGGATATTTATCTATGTCTTGAACTAACTCTCTTTGTTTAGTAAGAATAACTTCATTCTTTTTATCTCTATAAGCAATTCCTTTTATCTCTTTAAGGGATTTTTTATTTATCAACGCATCAAGAAGTTCGATTATACTTTCTTCAGATTCTCCAATACAAATTGCATCAATTGGAAAATTCTCTAATAACTGTTTATACATCACACTTGAATGTATTCCTCCAAGAAGAATTTTAATATTTTTATCTAAACTTTTTATAAGTTTTATTGCCTTATAAGTTGAAATTCTTGTCATAGTCATTACTGTAATCCCCACAAAATCAGGCTTAAATCTTTCAATTTCTTTTTTAATTTCTTTTAAACAATTTTCTTCTTTCCAAGTTGTATAATCTTTTGTAATTACCCCATAATTCTCTTTTTTTAGTATAGCATCTAAATAAAGAAGCCCCATTGGAAATTGTTCTTCATTAGATTCGTTTGATAAACTCCGTGTTTTATTTTGTTCTTCAACAGAAGTCTCAAATAAAAAAATCTTTGCTTTTTTGTTAGATGTATCTATTTTCATTTTCATAATGTTAAATAAATTAAGGCTTTATAAGTTTTATTTCACTCTACTTTTTAATTTTCTACCTAAAGATCTGATGATTTCTAAATCTCTTTTGTCAAATCCTTTGAATATAAATATCAAAATGATATACAATAAAATAAAAAAGATAAATAGACTTATTATTGAAAGAATATTTACAATGATAAATTGTTTAAAATATAAAACAAGAGCTATTGGAATTAAAGAACATAATAAAATTGTTATCATCTTTCTTTTTAGAGGAACTATTGAAAGATAATACATTACTTGAAATAATAAAAGTAAATTAAAAACTATTATTGATATTGATGTTGCTATTGCAGCCCCAGTGATACCTAAACTATTATCTAAAAAAAAGATTGTTGGTAGAGGGATAAGAATAATATTTAATATAATATTTAATATTGCCGCAAATACTATATCAAACAAAATTAATTTTGATTTTCCAATCATGAGTATTAAAGCATTCGCTACACTAAATACAGAAGTAAAAATAAATCCTATTGCAAGTATTCTAAGCGCTGGAGCAGCAACAAGGTACATATCCCCAAAAAGAAAATTAATAGCTACCTCAGGAAAAATAAAAATTAATATAAATATAGGTAAATTAATTGTAAATATCCATTTTACAACTTGTTTACTTAAATCTCTCACCATTTTAATATCTTTCTCACCATATTTTCTATTAATTATTGGTGAAAAAAGTTGAAGAAACAAAGCATGAACAATTGTTAATAACGAAGCAATTGGAACTGCAGCATTATAAAATCCTACCTCTCTTGCTGTTTTAAAATATGCTATTAAAAAAGAATCTACTCCATAAAAAACAAATGCAAGTATCCCAAAAAATAATAATGGTAAAGAGTAATCTAATAATTTTTTATTTAAACTCTTTTTCTCTTCTTTTGGCAATTTTGATTTTCCTAAAATTTCAGGAAGTTTATATTTACAAAAAAGATATGACAACAAAAAAGTCGTAAAAATACCTAAAAAATAAGCTAAAGCAATTCCTTTAATTTGTAAACCTAATGAGATAAAAAGAATCAAAAACAAGAGTTTTACTGTATTCTCAGCAAAATTTAGAATACCTATATACTCTTTTATTTTTTCATGAGCTTTTATAGTTGCCAAAAATGTATTCCCAAAAATTGATAAAGGAAGAACAAAACTAAAAACTCTTAAAAACAAAACTAATTTTGGTTCATGAAAAATATTTATTGAAATGAACTCTGAGAATGAAAACAAAAATACAGCAAAGAAAATACTTGAAAATAAAAATAATGTTGTTGTAAATTTAAATACCTGTTTTATTTTTTCTTTGTTTTTTTCTCCTCTGTAAATTGGTATAAATCTTAAAATACCTTCAATTAAACCTAGAGTAGAAAAGGCAATAAACCATTGGAGAATCATTATTCCTAATAAAAAAACCCCATAAATTTCAGGCCCATAATATCTTGCTATTATAATCCTAAACGCATAAGTAACTACTTTTGAGAAAATCAATCCAAAAAGAACAATCATAGAAGTTTTTGCTAAAAGCCTTAGGATAATATTAAACTCTTTTTCTTCTTTTATTTTTTCATTCATCTATTTGGATACAAACAAAGAGTACCAAACTCTCTTAGCTATAAATTTAATTTGCTCAAATGAATTTATATCTTTCAACATCCCCCACAAAATCTTTGGCCTCAAATAAAAACCCAAAAAAGCTTTTCTCTGAAGTTTCTTCATTTCTTTCGCAGTCAATCCCTCAGGAACATACCCAACTTTATAAAAAATAAAATTATCATAATCAAGCTCTTCTAATTTTCCTTCCTCAATCAACTTATTTGTTATCTCTGTATTTGGATATGTTTTAAACATACTAAACTGCGCTTTTTTCAAAGGAATTTTCTTAGAAAATTTGATTGTTTTCAATATATCTTCTCTTGTCTCAGTTGGATATCCAATAATAAAAAATCCATTTGCATTCAAACCACACTCTTTAATTAACTTAGTCTTCTCTTCAATAATCTTTGTTGTCAAACTTTTCTTCATATCTTTCAAAATCTTATCACTTCCAGATTCAATCCCAACATTAAAATCTTGTAAACCTGCTTTTTTCATCTTCAACAAAATTTCTTTATCTAATGTATCTAATCTTATACCATTCGGAAACGTAAACTTAATATTCATTTTTTGTTTAATCAATTCATCACAAAACTCATGAACCCTTGCTTTATTTGTAGTAAAAGCATCATCAATTATGTGAATTTCATCTACTCCAAACTCATCTTTTAACAATTTCATCTCATCAATTACATGTTTAACACTTCTATATCTAATTCTTCTTCCACTCATAATATGAACAGTACAATATGTACACTGAAACGGACAACCTCTTGAAGTTGTCATTGGAGCATATTTTTCAGATCCAACCAACCCACCTTGAGCAGCATTTTTATACAATTTTGGATTAATCAAATCCCATGCAGGAAAACCATATTTATCTAAATCAACATCATAAGTCTGTTCATTAATAATAATTTTCTTACCTTCTTTCCAAATCAATCCAGGAACCTTAGAAAAATTAACTTCTTTATTTTTTAAAAGATAATTTACAATCATAGGCAACCCTTCTTCACTCTCTCCTTTAAATGCATAATCAATTTCAGGAAACTGATTAAAAATCTCATTTGGTTCACTTGTAGGATGAGCTCCTCCTAATATTATTTTTATTTCAGAATCAATTTTCTTAATAATTTTAATTGCTTTCTTCACAGGATTCACATCATAACTAAAAACCTGTATTCCAATTATCTTAGGATTTAATTTTCTAATTCTCTTTTCAAAGCCCTTGTAATCTAATCCTTCTCTTGAACAATCTAAAATATCAACACTAAATTTTTCTTTTCTTAAAGCTGTTGCCAAATAACCCAATCCTAACGGAGGAACAATATAATGATTTTCTTCCTCTCTAACAGGAATTACTAACAACATATCTATGGAGGACTTTGAATCTTTTCTTCCTTCAAAGTCCTTCTTAGAGAATTTTGACTTTTCTTTAAAATTCTCTATATCTTTTATACCCATGTTAAAAAATCCTTCACCATATAAGCAAATTTTTTCAAATTATCCCAATTTCTTATCCTTTTCATTGTTCTCCATACTGTAATTGGACGCATATAAAATCGTCTATAAAGCCACTCTCTCCACTTAACAACTTCTTCTGGACTCATCTTTCCAGTATGCATAACAGAAAAATTCTGTTCATATAAATGATAATCATCAGAAACAATATACCCTTTTTCTTTTGCTTCCTCATAAATCTCTGTCCAAGGCATTGGAACAACACAATAAAATTGAGCAAACTCAGGATCTATTTCTTTTATAAATTTCAATGTTTCTCTTACTGTCTCAGGGCTTTCACCAAGCAAACCAACAACAGTATGAGCTGTTACTTCAATTCCAACTTGTTTTGTTAATTTTACAGCTTTTTTAGATTGCTCTAAGGTAATTCCTTTTTTTGTTCCATCTAGAATTTTTTGATTTCCAGATTCAATTCCATACCCAATCATCCAACAACCAGCCTGTTTCAGTTTTTTCAACAAAGCTAAATTAACAGAATCAACTCTAGAATTACAAACAAATTTTATTTTCAATTTTCTATTTATAATCTCATCACAAATTTCAATACAATACTTGTTATTTATTGTAAAAGCTTCAGTCCACATCAGTAAATCATCCACTCCAAATTTATCTTTCACATATTCAATCTCATCTACAATTTTCTTTGGACTTCTCAATCTTAATCCTCTTCCATAATATGCTTTTGCAAAACAAAATGTACACTTATGAGGACATCCTCTTGCAGTTCCTAACAACAAAAATGGTTTATCAGAAAATGGAAGTGTATAATGTTTAAGATTTATCAAATGCCACGCAGGAAAAGGCAACCAATCCAAATCATGCATTAAAGGCCTATATTCATTATGAATAATTTTATTATCTTTTTTATAAGAAATCCCTTTTAATTTATTATAACTCCCATTATCTCTCAAGATATCAAACAATTCTTTAAATGCTTCTTCTGGTTCTCCTCTAATAATCAAATCCAAGTTTTTATCCATCTCAAAACACTCATCTGGTTTTTCAGAAGGATGTATTCCAATAGCAACTGTTAAAATATCTGGATTTACAGACTTAGCTAAACTAGCTGTCTTAAGATCATTATCAATTGAAGGAGTTGATGTATTAATTATAATAGCATTAGGATTAAAATCTTTAATATCCTTTTTTAATTTATTAAAATTCATCTCTTCAACTACACAATCTGAAATCTTACATTCTATTTTCAAATCTTCAAGTATTGCAGCCCCCATACAAAGAGAATACGGAGCCCAAATAGCTGTCCAAGTCCCTGAACGTTGCATACACCTCCCCTCACGTATCATCTTAACCTTAGGATCAATTACAGGAGGATTCACAAAATACACTTTATATACCATTTTATATCTATCAAATTAAGCTTTTAAAAGATTATTATGTTGTAATTACTTCTCTAACAATTTAGATTCTTTAATTTTATTAATAACTTCATCTAACTCTATTGTCTTCATACAATTAAAATGAGAACAATTTGTTTTTTTCTCATTAAAATTTGTAGTACAAGGACTACAATCCATTTCCTTATAAAATATTAAATTATTATCACCTAAAGGCCCATATAATTTAGGAGTATTAGGACCAAAAAAACAACCAACAGGAACTTTCATTGCAGAAGCTAAATGCAAAGGCCCTGTATCATTTGAAAAAAACAACCTACATCTAGAAATAACTTCAGGCAACTCCCTCAAATTAAAAACACCAGAAGTATCAATAGATTTATTTTTCATCATTTTTTGTATCTCTTTTATCAATTCTTTCTCTGAATTACTTCCTGTAAAAAATATCTTAGCATTATAGTCTTCAACTAAAAAATCAGCTAGTTTTGCAAATTTCTCTTTTGGCCACTTTCTCTTTGGATTATTAATTCCACAACCAGGATGAATTCCTATCAATAAATCATTTTTCTTTATACTATTATCTTCGAAAAATTTACTAACTTTTAATTTATCTTCCTTTGTGATATAAATTTTTGTATCTTTATAATCAACTTCAGCATTCATTGCATTAACAATATCTGAAAAAGTTTTTGATGTATGTTGTTCATCATTATACAAAACTTGGATATTATACAAATAATGTCTTCCTTGTTTATCTGTCTTAAACCCAACTTTTGTTTTTGCTCCACTTAAATAAGAAATTAAAGAAGAAAATCTAGAAAACTGTTCAAAATCAAGAACAACATCAAACCTTTCTTTTCTTAGTTTAGATATTAATTTAAAAATATCCTTGAGTGTTTCTTTCATATCATTTACATCAAAAGTTATTATTTTATCAACTACTGGATCTTTTTCAATAATACTCTTGTTAATTGTGTGAGTCAAAAATACAATCTTAGAATTTGGATACTTTTTCTTAACAGCTCTAATTGAAGGCAAAGCCAATACAATATTTCCAAATCCAGAAAATTTTATCATCAAAATCTTCTTTACCTTAGTATCTTTTTTAGCTTTTCCATTAAAAAACCCTAATAAATAACAAAGCGGAATCCCAACATTTCTATCTATCTTTCTGATTATATCCATTTCCATTTTAAACATATTCCCAAGCAAAATCCCATTTATAAAAGTTATTAGTATATAATTCTTATTTCACACATAAATATTTAAACTAAAAAACTCAAACTTTTTTATCTAAAGAGTAGTTATCATAAAATGTTAAGTTTATTTATCCCGTGTTATAATGAAGAGAATTGTATTGAGCCTAATGTTAAAACAATTCATTCAGTTCTAAAAAATCATCAAAAAGAAGATCCAAGTTTTAAATTTGAGATTATAATAGTAAATGATTGTTCAAATGATAATACCGAAGAAATTTCTGATAGAGTTGCTTCTGAAGTTAAAGAAATAAGAGCAATCCACTATCATGCAGCAAAACCAACAAGAAGAGAAAATTTAATTAGAAGTTTTCAGCATGCTAAAGGAGATATTATTGCTTACACAGATGCAGATTTATCAACAGACATTACAGATCTTCCATTTCTTTATAATCAAGTAACTGATAGAAACACAATTGTTGTAGGAGATAGATATCACAAGCAAAGCAAAGTAACAAGAACCCTCAAGAGATTTATGATAAGTAAGACTTTAAATTATTTAACAAGAGTCATGTTTTTTGATTGGAAAAAACCATTTAATTTTGATAGTGGAAGCAGAGATCATTTTTGTGGATTTAAAGCGTTTCCAAAAGAAGTTATTATGAACTTATTAGAATACACAGGAGTCGGAAGCAGATTCAGAGGAATGTGGTGGGATGCTGAAATGTTAATTTTTGCAGAAAGATTAGGATATAATATAAAAAGAATTCCAGTAAAGTGGATAGAAGGAGCAGGAACAACATTAAGATTTGGACGTGAACTTAGAATGTTTTTTTACATGATAAATTTATGGGGAAGAATGAAATGGACAAAGTCAACAAAGCTTGGTTAAAAGGAGACATTAATTTCTATTTTAGATATAAAAGAAAAATTCTTGAAAAGATGATTGAAGGTTCATGCCTTAATGTTGGATGTGGAGATCATTTAATAAATAATGCAACAAACATAGATGAAAATGCAACAGCTCTTCCATACAAAGACAACTCTTACAATACAATTATTTTATCTGATGTTATTGAACACATTGAAGATTGGGAAAAAGCAGTTCATGAAGCAATAAGAGTTTCAAACAAAAAAGTAATCCTAACAGTTCCAGCATACAAATGGCTCTGGTCAAATTATGATAAAGAACTAGGACATTATAGAAGATACCACAAAAAAGACATAGTTAACTTTTTAAAGAAATATCCCGATTTAAAATATAAAGTAGGTTATTTATTTGGGCCCCTACTTCCATTAGTTTGGATGAGAAAATTTTCATCAGGCAAAACACCTAACCTACCTAAATTTGTTGATAAAATGTTTTATGGGTTATCCCATATAAAACTTCCATTTGGTTCAACACTAATGATAGAAATAAAAAAATAATGGCATTTGAATTTTTTAAAAAAAGATTAGGACAAATAAGATATGTGAAAAGACCTAGCCAAGCCTTAAGATATTTCACAGCCAAAATAAAATCAATAGAATTAGCTCTGACTTTTGTATGTAACTTTAAGTGTGCTGGATGTTATGCTGAGGATTTGAAAACTAAAAAACCAACTATGTTATCAAAAGACCAAGCAGTGGGATTTATTAAAAAATACAAACCTATGCATGTTAATTTAACAGGAGGAGAACCTTTAATTCATCCTGAAATTTATAACATAATTAAAGAAATGCCAAAAAGTGTTGTGGTTAGTTTAGTTACAAATGGAAGCTTACTAACAAAAGATAAAATAAAAAAATTAAAAGATGCAGGATTAAACACTATACAAATTAGTTTTGGAAAAAACTATCCTTGGGATAATTTAGAAAAAGCAAAGTGGGCAAAAGAAGCAGGAATAAATGCATGCTTAAGTGTAACAAACACTACAACTAATAAAAAACATATTTTAGCAGCTATAGACTATGCTGAAAAAAATGATATTCATGTTTTATGGAATCTTCCTGCTTTTGGATTAGTAAAACATTTTGATAAAGAAACTTACTTCAAATACAGAAACCATCCAAGAGTAAGAGAAGACAATATGTTCTGGGCAGGAAGAAACAGATGTCCTGCAGGCCGTGAAAAAATATATATTACAGCAAAAGGAGAACTAACACCTTGTGATAGATGGCACAAAGTTTATCCAGATGTAAAAACAATGAGAAAAGATTTCAAAGGAAACAAAGTATGGTGTACACGTTTAGGAGATCTTCATAA
>JAHIVP010000014.1 GCA_018816335.1 Nanobdellota archaeon
TAGAGAATCAAATAAATGGGATTTTGAATTTATTGATAAGAATCAGAAAAAGTTAAATGCATTTTAGGGGGTGGTGGTTCCAAAGGAAAAGGGGTGGAGTGGTGGAGATACCCTGCCCTTTAGGGTAGGGAGTTTCATCCTTTTGATAGAATAAAAAATTAAATTTATAATATTAAAAATCTTGGAAAAATTTGAGAACACAAATTTTTATTAAGGATAAAATTCAATTAATAAGATGGCATTAAAATCACAAAAACATGTTTTTTGGCAGGCATTGTTAGTTGCGATTTTTATATTTGCTGTTGGTTTTTCGTTAGGAATTGTAATGGAAAAGTGGAGAGCAGGAGTTGTATATGATGATTATGATGAGTCTGATGTTGATTTTTTAGATTTAAAGATTCAGAGTGATTTGTTAGGAGATTCTGATTTTAGTTGTGAGAGAGCTGTAGAGGAAAATATTAATTTTGGAGATAGAATTTTTGCTAAGGCTGTTCAGTTGCAGGAGTTTGAAGAGAGTCAGAGATTGTCTGATTCATTAAAACAGATTCATAAGAAATATGATTTGTTAAGGACTTTGTTTTGGATAAATAGTATTAAGATTAAACAAAGGTGTGATTCTGATTATCATAATGTTGTTTATTTGTATAATTATGAACCTAGTTTGGATGAGAGAGCTGTTCAGGTTGTTTTTTCTAATTTTTTAAAGGATTTGAAAAGTGAGATGCCTGGAAAGATAATTTTGATTCCTATTGCTGCAAATATGGGGCTTAATTCTTTAGATTATATGATGGAAGAGTATGGTGTTGATAGGTTTCCTGCTATTGTTATTGATGAAGATGTTAAGATTTATGAGATTGATGAATTAAGGATGATTTCTAATATTATCAATGAAACTTTGTAATTTTTGGGATAGTAGTTTCTAATGTTTATGTTGTATCACAATAATAAATAAAAATGATAAATTGTATGTTTTTAGATGGAATACTGTTTTAAGTGTGGGAAAAGTGAGAATGATGTGAAGATTCTAGATGCTGTTTCTAATAATGAGATGGTTAGTATTTGCGATGAATGTGCTGAGTTTGAAGAGATTCCGATTATTAGAAAGCCTTCTACTTATCAGCTAAAAGAGATTAATAATCCTAGAAATGTAAAAGAGAGATTGTTAAGGATGGCTGGGTTAGATAAGAAAGAGCCTACAATAGATGATTTGAGAACTGATTTTAAAGTTTCTGAAGAAGATGTTGTTATGAAGAGTATGCCTTTGAATTTAATTGAGAATTTTCATTGGCATATTCAGAATGCTAGAAAGAAATCTAAATTAGATATTATACAGATGTCTAAGATTTTAGGAGAGAATGAATTTATTTTAAGAGAGCTTGAAAAAGGTAATTTGCCTGATGATGCTTTTATGTTGTTGAAAAAAATTGAGCAGTATTTTCAGATTAAGTTGATGAAGAGAGAAGAAGTTAGAAAACCAGTTAATAGATTTGATTGGAGTAGAAAAGAAGAGATAAAAGAAGAATGGAGAAGAGAAGAAGAAGAGAAGGTTGAGAAAGAGATTAAGGAAGTTCATAATTCTTTGAAGGATATTGATAGTTCAAAATCTGAAGATAAATTTCCGTATAATCAACAAGAGGATTTTTTTGAGGTGCATGAGAAATTAAGTGAGAAAAGTTTTGATGAGGTTTCCACTAGTGATTTTGATGTTGATGATTATGTTGAGGAAAAAGTTGATGATGAAAAAAAAGAGGATGAGTTAAAGAAGATTAAGTTTGATGAAGGTAGTTTGAAGAGTTTGACAATTTCTGATTTGCAGAGGATGAAAGAAGAAAAAGAAATGAGGGAGAGTATGGGTGATGATGTTGATTTTGTTGAAGATAAAGAAGTTCCTGATCATTTGAAAGATTATGAGAGAATAGGAGATGAGATGAAAAAGAGAGCTGTTGAAGGTGCTGGAAAGGAAAGTGTTAAGAAGGAGTTTCACTACTAGACAACCTAATCGGTTTTCTAGTGAACTTTCCCTTTGAAATACTTGCTTCGCAAATATAAATATAAAAATGAAATTAGTATATTCTGTAGGTTTATGTGTAGGGATGTTGTTTTCGAGTTTTGGTTGTACTAAAGAAAAAACTTATTGTGTTAATAGAGTTAATGTTGATAGAGTTGAAATTAGAACAAGGGGTGAGGAGACAAGTGCTATGTTTTTTGATAATGATGGAAATTATAGAGGTCATTTTAATGTAAGAGGGGAGTGCAAGTTTAGGTTTAAAGGGGGAGATTCAGAGATTGTTGGTGGGAATGCTGCGAGATAACCAAAGTTTTATAAAGCAAATTTTTCTGACTAAGTTATGGAAATAAAATATATTATGAATGAGAAAAGTGAAGCTGAGATTGAGATAGATAGTCTTACACTTGTTGAAATATTAAGACATTATCTTAGTAAAGATTCTGATGTCGAGTTTGTTGCTTGGAAAAGAGATCATCCTACAAAACCTCCTATATTAAGAGTTAAGACTAAAGGGAAGACTGTTAAGAAAGCTATTGAAGATGCTGTTTCTGCTATTGAGAAAGATAGTAAGAAATTGTTGGAAGAGTTTAAAAAATCTAAATGATTTTTTAACTCTCAAAAACTAAAGTTTTTAAGATTTAAGAAGGCTAAGTAAGATTTATTAATTCTAATTTGTTTGTTTGGTTATAAATTAATTATTAATATGATAGGAAAATATAGTTTAAGTGATGGAAAGATTTTGATTAAGTTGGCTAGGGAAGCTATTAAATCTGAATATGATAAAAAGAAAGTTGATGTTCCTGTTGATGCAAAGTTTAAGCAAGCTCGAGGTGTGTTTGTTACATTGAATAGTTATCCTAAGAAAGAGTTGAGAGGGTGTATTGGTTTGCCTTATCCATCTATGTCTGTTAGAGATGCTGTTGTTCATGCTGCTAAATCTGCTGCTTTTGATGATTCTAGATTTAGTGTTTTGAAAAGAGAAGAATTAGATAAAGTTGTTATTGAGATTTCTATTTTAACTCAGCCTGAAGATACTAATTCTAAGAATATCAAAGTTGGTGTTGATGGGTTGATAGGAGAGTATCATGGTTATTCAGGTTTGTTGTTGCCTCAAGTTGCTACTGAAAATAGTTTTGATAAGATTGAGTTTTTAGAATGTTTGTGTCATAAATGTGGTGTTCAGGGAGATGCTTGGCAAAATCCTAATTTTGATTTGAAGAAGTTTCAGTGTCAGATTTTTTCTGAGAAAACTCCTAAGGGAGATGTTGAGGAGAGATAAGTAGAGTATAATAATCTTTAAATAGTTAATAATTGTGAAATAAAGAAGTAAAATGGCAGAACAACCACAATATTTTGCAGCTTTTTTAGGAGATTCAGACTTCCCTCTTGGAATGGTATGTGGAGAAGATGAAGCAAGGGATTACCAAGAAGAAATTGATAGAACGTTAGGAGATTCATCAGGATCAGCTTGGAAGGTTAGAGTTGTATCTCCTGGATATGCACAAAGGCATAGGGATTCTTTGCTTTCTTGGAACACAAGAAGAAGATGGCATACTTCTGTTAGAGTTCCAAAAAAACAAACTGTAGCTTAATTTTCAGGATCTTTGTTTAATTCTATATAATTTTGAACAATAAAGTTTATAAAGTCTTAAATAGGTATGTTTAGAAATAAAATGGAAAAGAAATGTAGCAAATTTACAGGAGAGAAATATGAGTCCTTATTATAGTCCTGGTGGTGGCAGAGTATTTCTTGAGTTCGCTGAAACAACACGAGCAAGAACTGCTAGGAAGATAGCTTCTTATGAAGGTCCTGGAAGTGGAGAGTTAAGAGCAGAACAAGCAGCTCAACAGCGACAGGGTAGATCTTTAACAAGGGAACAGGCTTTAGATACTATTAGAATAGCGGGTGGTTATGTAAGCTCGATTTCAATTAAGGGTAATAGGCCTGTTATATAATCTTCGTTTAATTCTGTATAATTTTGAACAATAAAGTTTAAAAGCCAAGTTTCTTTTTTTAGTTATGGTTGTAGAATATTTAAAAAATTTAAAGGGTTGTTATTTATCCCCAACCCTCCCACCCAAAAACGCCTTCGGCGTTTGTTATATTATTAACTAACAACCTTAAATTTAAAATAAAAATGATAGAAAGAACATTAGTTTTGTTGAAGCCTGATTGTGTGATGAGGCAGTTTATGGGAGATATAATAACTAGGTTTGAGAGAGCTGGTTTTAAGGTAGTTGGGATGAAGATGGTTTGGATGGATGAGAAGTTAGCTGTGAAACATTATTTTGATCTTGCTGAGAGAAGAGGTGAGGAAATTTTGCAGAGGAATGTTAATTCTATGACTGCTGGTCCTGTTATTGCTATGGTTGTTGAAGGTGAAGAAGCAATTGTTGGAATTAAGAAGATGGTGGGGCCTACAGAGCCTAAAGAAGCTGCTCCTGGAACTATTAGAGGGGATTATAGTTATCATACATTTGGGTTGGCTGATTCAAAAGATGTTGGAATTAAGAATTTGGTTCATTGTTCAACTTCAAAATAAGATTCAAAGAGAGAGATTAAGTTGTGGTTTAAGGATAAAGAGATTCATTCTTATAAGACTGTACATGATGCTGTTTTGATGTAATTTTGTTACTGTTAGTAGTTAATCTTTATAGATAAGATTTAAATATTGATTTTTAGTTAGTTATTTATGTCAATGAGTTTTGCAAATAGAAGTACTGCAGAAAGATTTCATGAGATTGGAGAAGAACAATTTAGAGATGATTCTGATCCAGATGTTGAAGGAGATGATTCTGGAATATTTGATACTATAGCTGTTTCAAGAACTGTAGGAGGAATGCCTGAAGGTTTTCAAGTTGATAATCATAGACCCGCTCTGGGGTTTAGATCTTTTGTTTATATTACTTCTCGCGGAGAGAGAGTAAGGATTACAACAAATGGAAATGCTTATGTTGTTGCTGGGAATTCTAAATATCAGATTAATCTACAAGATTTAGATGATGAGCTTGAAGTTTTAAGGGCTTGTGCTAAAGAGATGAAAATGTCTGTTGATAAGTATGTTATGTTACATGGTGAGAGAAAAGGAATGAAGTCTAATTAAAATGGAAGATGAATATGGAGCGATTCCTGAAGGAGCAGAGAGAGTTCATAATTCTTCTCAGGGGTGGTATAGTGAACCCCATCGTCAGCCGGAGATTGTTAGTGTGAGACAAATATCTCCTGGAATTCATCGTTCTATTTTATTTGGTTCTGGAATTCCTGAAGGCTTTCATGATTTTGGAGATGTTCTCTTAGATGATTCTGAAGATTATAATCCTTTTTTACATAAAGGTCATGAACTTTTATTAGGTCCTAAATCAAATGTAGTTTATGTTACAAGTGATGGTCCATTAGAACTAGGGACTTTTTTGAATTATGAACAAATGGTTTGTGAATTAGATGAAACAGCGAGGGAGTTGGGGATGGATTTTGACAGGGTTGCTAGAATGTTATGTAGAGCTGGAAAGAGAGCAAATTAGAATATAAATCCTTATATAATTCTTTAATATTAGTTTAATATGGCAACTAAATGGAGTGAGTTGAGAATATCAGCAGGAAGTTTTGATTTGAATAAGTGGCTTAGAGGTGGTTATGAAAAAGATATAATTACAACTCTTTATGGTGGGGCTGGAAGTGGGAAGAGTAATTGGTGTATGTTAGCTGCTGTTTCGCAAGCTAAGAAAGGGAAGAAGGTTTTGTTTATTGATTCTGAGGGAGGGTTTAGTGTTGAGAGAGTTAGGCAGTTAGTTGGAGAAGGAGATGGTGGGGGTGTGGGTAGTGGTGGAGATGGTGGTGTGGAAGATGGGGGAAAGGAAGAAACAGAAAAAGTTTTGAAAAATATTACTTTGTTAAATGTTCATGATTTTGATGAGCAGAAAAAAGCTTTTAATTCTATTTCAAAATATGTTAGTGAGAATTTTTCTTTGATAATTGTTGATGGGATGACAATGTTGTATAGGTTGGCTATGGCTGATGCTAAGAATGATGAGATTAAGTTGAGAGGTGTTAATCAGGAGTTGGCCAGGCAGTTGAAGATTTTAGCTGTTATTGCTAGGGAAAAAAATATTCCTGTTTTAATTACTAATCAGACTTATCAGGAGTTTTTGTCTTTTGAGGATTTGAAAGAAGGAAAGAAGCCGCAGGAATTTATGGTTGGAGGAGATTTGTTGAAGTATTGGAGTAAGTGTATAATAGAGTTGAAGAATTTTAATGGGAAGAGAAAGGCTAGGATTGTTAAACATCGGAGTTTGAAGGAGAAGGAGTTGAATTTTTATATTAATGATTTGGGGGTTAGGAGGCGGGGGTGGATTTAGGTACTTCTAATACTATTAATTAAAATATTCCAAGTAGTTCTGAAGAAGTATTCTACGTCTGTTCTTTTTGGATGTTGCTTTCTTTTTTCTAAATATTCCTTTACAACATCAAAATATTCTCTTTTTCCGTTTGATGAATAATGTATTCCGATTAATCCTGGTTTTTCATTTAGGATTTGTTCTTGCATGTCTTCAGGGAAGGTTCTTATTTCTTCTTCCCCCTTTGCCCTAATACCTATTAGTCTTAAATCTCCTTTAATTAAACTCCAAATTTGTGGGATTTCATCAATCCAGTATTTTCTGAGCATTTTTCCCATTCGGGTTATTCTATGGTCCTTGTTGGGTTTTCCGTATTGGTCTCTTCCGTTTTGAATAACTTGACCAAATTCCTTTTCTGCGTTAAGAGACATTGTTCTAAGTTTTCTTATTGTGAATCTTCTACCTTGTTTTCCTAAAACTTCTTTCATATAAAATAATGGTCCACCAAACCATTGTTCTTGCAAATATGATAATAATGACATTTAATTAGAGAAAAAAATTAGTTAATAAATATTATGGTTATTGATTTATTATCAATCATGGGTGATTATTGCTAAAGATAGTAATGAGTTTGAAGATATTTCTACTGAGATAAGACAGAAGTTTAAGGATTTGATTGACGAGTGGAGGGGGATGTTAATTCTTAAGACTTACAAGTTTGAGGAATATGATTTGATGTGATTATACATATTCTTAAAAACCCTGCTAAATTTCTAACTTTACTTTTTGTAAATTTACACCTTACAAATACCCAAAACCCTCCCATCCCGCCCTTTTAATAGAATAAAAAATTAATTTAAGGATGAATTTATGGTTGGTGATTATTATGGGGGGTGGTGGATTTAGAATTATCCCCTATATCTTGTAGCAGGAACATGTCTATGGGTGTGATGTGCATCTCTTATTGCTTGTAAGACACTACAGTTATTAACTCCGACTCCACATTCATAACTTATCTTGTTTACTTTGTGGTAATTATAATAATGGTCTTGCTCTTCTACTTCCAAAGTTACTAACTCTACTCTTAATAGCGGTCCAGGATGGTTACAGAAATGTTCACAAGTTGAATGTTCTTCTCTTTTAATTTCTCGGGGAGGTTCTTTAGACATATTAATTTTAGTTTGTTTTAGTTTATAAGAATTATTGTGATTAATTTATATCTAAATCCTTAAAAACCCCTTTGAATTTTAATAAACTATTAATTTATGTGAAAATATGGAAAACAATGGACCTTTATGGGCGTGTGATAGAGAAGCTAGAGCTGTTGTTAGTGAGAGGTATGCTGCTTTGAATGCTGGATTGAGTGAAGCTAGAGAAATAGTTTCTGGACAAATTGCTTTAGATGAGAAAAGAGCTAATTTTTTTAAATCTATGGGTTGTATGCTTCCTGAAGAATTAGAAAAGAGATTAGATCCTATGAAAAAAGTTATGGATGGAGTTAATCAGGCAACATGGGAGGCTGCTAAGATGTGGTGGGAAGATTATAGAGCTGAAGTTTCTAAACTTAGAGCTGGTTGATTATCTAAATTTTTAAAAAGACTAGAAATTTTAATACCATATAATAACCCAAAACCCACCCTCCCTTATTATGGTATTAAAATAAATCTAGGTGGATTTGTTTATAAGATGCAAGAAAAAGAGATTGATGAAATATTTGGAAATGAGAATTTAGAAGATGTTTCTCCTGAAGAAGGTGAGAAAAAGAAAGTTGATATTATGCCTCGTAAGGGAAAGTGGCAGGATTATTTTCCTTATGAGCATAGGTTGAATCAGGATAAGTTAGCTGATTTTGTTCAGGATAATTTGAGTGATGGGAAAGTTTGTGTTCTAGAAGCTCCTTATGGAATTGGGAAGACAATAACTTTACTTAGTTCTGCACTTGCTACTGGAAAAAAGATTGTTGTTGCAACTTGTAATCATGCTGCATATAATGCAATTGTTGATGAAGTTTTGCAGATAAATAAAAAGCTTAATAAAAAGTTGAAGGTTGCTGCTTTGATTGGAAAGAAACATTTTTGTCCTCATTTAGATAATTTTTCTTATGATGCTTGTGATAATGCTAAGGTTGATGCAGAGTGCCCACATTTTGTTGATACTTATTTGAAGAGTAAGGGAGAGAGAAAGTTTTCTGAAGAGGCAAAGAATTTGATTGATAGTATAAATTCTAAAGTTGTTAATGATCCTGATTCTTTGAGGCATAAATCATTTTCAACTTATGTTAATGAGGAGGCTAGGGATAAAGGGGTTTGTCCGTATGAAGTTATGTTAGGAATGGCAGAGGAAGCTGATATTGTTGTGTTGGATTATTATTATGTTTTTTCTGGGATTTTCTTTTTTGCTAAGCAGAGAATTTTTAAAGATACTGAAGATTGGGTTATGTTAGTTGATGAAGCTGATGAAGTTAAAGAGAGATTGTTAGGAGGTGTTTTAACTAAATCAATTACAAATTATGGATTGGATAGTTTTAAGAATCAGATTAGGAAACTTGTTAAGAAGGGAGCTGTTGATTTTGATGATTATAATGTGATTGTGAAGTTTAGTAATTTGTTTTCTGATTATTTTAGTGAAATAGAGAGTGGGAAAGAGTTTGATATTCAAAAAGAAGAATTTAAAGAGTATGTTGGGGGGAAGGGGGCGTGGGATGAGATTTATGAAGTTGTTGCTAGAGTTTCAGAAGAAGTTGAGGAATTGATTGAGGAGAAAAGAGCTGTTAAGTTAGATTTGTTTATGGAGTATTGGGATAATTTAGGAGAGGATTATTTTAGATATGGAATTAAAGAAGGAAATATGTTGAGATTGAGTATGACTCCTTATGAGTTGAAAGATACTGTTGTTTTTGAGGCTGATAAAAAGTTTAAGTTTAAAGATATTTTAGATGAGTTTCATGGGGTTTGTTTTTTTTCTGCAACAATTGGGAATCATGATATTTTTATGGATAATTTAGGAATTGAAGGAGAGTTTTATTCTTCTAAGTTGTTTAATACTGAGAATTTGAAAGTTTTGATTAAGAAAGATATTAGTTCTAAATATTCTACTCGGAAAGAGATGATTCCGTTGGTTAAGAAAGATGTTGAGTTGTGTAAGAGTTTTGTTCCTGGTGTTTTGTTGGCTTTTCCTTCTAAGGTTGCTAGTTATGAAATTGTTGAGAAGTTGAATTCAAATGATGTGATGGATATGGATTATTTGTCAACAGGAATTTTTCATGTTATTTTGGGGGGGAGGAATTCTAGAGGAATTAATAAGGCTTCTAAGTTAGATATTGTTTATATTTATGGATTGCAACTTCCGCAGCCTGATGATTATTTTTTTAAGAAGAGGAGGGAATATTTAACTAAGAAGTATGGAGAGGAAAAAGCTTATGAGATTTTGTATGCTAATGTTGTGAATAAGGCGTGTCAGACAGCTGGTAGGATTTTTAGGAGTCAGGATAAAAAGGGGTTGGTGATTTTAGGAGATTCAAGATATATTTATGATTGGAAGTTAAAGAATTTCTTTTTTAATTCTCTTCCTGATTATTTTAAGAATAAAGTTAAGCAAGTTCGGAATGATGAAGAGTTTAAGCAAGAGCTTGAGAGTTTTTGGAAAGAGGAAAAGCAGATGACTGATAAGGCTGCAGAGGATAGTAGGATAAGGTGGTTGCCGGGGGAGAAAGAAGAGGGTTAATTTTATTCTATATAATAACCCAACCCACCCACCCTTATTATAGAATAAAATTAATAGGTAAGTAGATTAATTGTTAGGTTGTTGAGATGTTCTTTTTTGTCGATGGGGGTTAAGTCATATCAACACTTTACATGTGAGGTTCAGGAAGTGCAACTTCTCTCATTGCAGCTTCTGCGTCTCTTGAAGCACATTCTCTAATTAAATACCCTCCATCTTGTCTTAGGATAACTGCATCTTTATAAAATGCTCCTGCAGTAAAATTCCCATCAGCAGTTGTGGCAGACACTCTATCTGTGTGGACTATACAGATAATAGGAGTTCTCATTTGTCCTTGAGATTCTACTACTAATATGTCTCCAAGTTTTACATTTCCCCTATTAGGTCTTTTAAATTCATATGTCATAGTTTATCTTAATATTTAGGGTTTTTAAGAATTATTGTACTCTATTTCCTATCTTTAAATACAATCTCTGTGTGAGGATAAGCAATTTTAACATCTTTTGATTTTTTTATTAGTCTGAATATTTCTTGAGTTACTTCGCTTGTTGTTTCTTGTAGTTTTCTTGATTCTGCTAAAAATCTTAGGTGTATGTTCATTCCTGAGGGTTGGAAGTAAGTTCTTACATAAGGTTCTTTGTTATATTTTTCTATAATTTCTTTTGTTATTTTTTCAGCTGCTTTTTTTGATAGTTTTATTGCTTCGTCTATATCTGAACCGTATGTTATTGTTGTGATTACTTCTCCTAATATGTAGTCGTTGTCTAGAGTGTAGTTTATTATGTTTTGTTCAAATAGAATTGAGTTTGGGACCATGATGGTTCTTCCTGAGTTTTCTTCGCCTGCAACTATTCCTCCGATTTCTTTTAAGTAAATATGAGTTAAAGAAATATTTACTACGTCTCCTCTTACAGTTCCGATTATAACTCTGTCTCCGATTTCAAAAGGTCTTCTAATTACAATCATTATCCAAGCTGCGATTCCTGTGATTGGTTTTTGAAGTGCCCAACCTAGAGCTGCTGAAAATAAACCTAGGGATAGACCTAAACCTCCCCACGAACCTGCGTAAGTAAACACAGCAATTAATACAACAATAAGAGCAAATACAATAGTTAAAACTTTGGAGAAAATTTGTATATTTGAGATTTGTCTTTTTGATTTTGCTTTTTTTAATAGTGCTTTTTTTATAAGAGCAATTATTATGTTAAATACTACAATAGCGATTATTATTGTTATAATTGTTCTTATGAAAGGCCAGGAGTTCCAGAAAGTGTCAATTATTGCTTTTCCGTTTATTACAGAATTGTTTAGTGTTTCATTTACCATTATAATATAGTTAAATTGGCTGAAGTTTATATAGTTTTGTTTATAACCACCTTTTTCTTCTGAAATATAAAATCATTATAATTCCTATAATAATCATTATTCCCCAGATTATAAAATATGCAAACTTGTATGTTAGTTCTGGTATGTATTGGAAGTTCATTCCATAAATTCCTGCGATAAATGTTAGAGGAATAAATATTGTTGCGATTATTGTAAGGACTTTCATGACTTCATTCTCTTTATCCAGAAGATTTGACAGTTGAGGTAATGATAGTTGGCCCTGGTTGGTTTGAAGCAAATCATTATATTGGAGGGAGTTATATAGATAGAATTACTAATGAAGCGATTATATTATCTATGATGCCAGCTACTGAATATATTGGACTTGTTGTGAATGATTTAGATGGAATGAAAATTGGAAAAATTAAAGCAGTTAATAGATCAAATAAAACTAATAAATTGCTTTCAATAAACATTGATAGTGATCATCATGATGAAGATATACAAATCTCAGCAGATTATATTTCTGCTATTGGGCATACTGTGATGTTGAAAGAGAAGCTTGAAGATTTGAAATAATTATTTTTTTATTTTTAGATAAAATTATATACTTCTAACTATGTTGAATTTTATGGATAAAAAGAAATTTTTGTTTGTGTCGTGGGATGCAAATATAACTGATGTAGCTTGGCAAGTTTCAAAACAAGGACATGATGTTAAATGTTATATTAAAGAAGAAAGTGAGAAAGAAGTTGGAGATGGTTTTGTTGAGAAAGTTGATGATTGGAGAAAAGAGGTTGATTGGGCAGATGTGATTGTTTTTGATTATGTAATGGGAATGGGAAAATTAGCTGATGAGTTGAGGAAAAAAGGAAAAGCTGTTGTTGGGGGAACTCCTTATACTGATAAGTTAGAAGATGATAGAAGTTTTGGGCAGGAAGAACTGAAGAAGTATGGAGTTAATATTGTTCCTTATAGAGATTTTACTAATTTTGAAGATGCAATTACTTTTGTAAAAGAGAATCCTGCAAAGTATGTGATAAAGCCTAGTGGGGAAGCTGGAAATAATAAAGGTTTGTTGTTTGTTGGGGAGGAAGATGATGGAAGAGATGTTATTGAAGTTTTAGGAGATTATAAAAGAGCATGGGAAAAGAAAATCCCTCAATTTCAATTACAAAAAAGAGTTAATGGTGTTGAAATTGCTGTTGGTGCTTTTTTTAATGGAAAGAAATTTATTGAACCAATTAATATTAATTTTGAACATAAGAAACTATTTCCAGGAAATTTAGGCCCTTCAACTGGAGAGATGGGAACAACAATGTTTTGGAGTAAACCAAACAAAATTTTTAATCATACATTAAAGAAATTTGAGGGGAGACTGGTTGAAGAAGGGTATGTTGGTTATATTGATATTAATTGTATTGTTAATCATAATGGAATTTATCCTTTAGAATTTACTTCGAGGTTTGGATACCCTACAATTAATATACAGCAAGAGGGAATGATTACTTCAATAAGTGAGTTGTTGTATAATCTGGCGAATGGAATTGATTTTAAATTTAAAACTAAGATGGGTTTTCAGATAGGAGTTGTTATTGTTGTTCCTCCTTTTCCTTATAATGATAAAGAAACATTTAATGTTAAGTCTAAGGATTCTGTGATTTTTTTTAAAAAACCTGTTGAAGGGGTGCATATTCAAGATGTAAAAAAAATTAATAATCAATGGGTTGTTTCAGGAAGTATAGGTTATGCATTGATTGTTTGTGGAACAGGACATTCGGTGAGACAAGCTCAAAGAAGTGTTTATTCAAAAATTAAGAATATTTTAATTCCTCATATGTATTATAGAAATGATATTGGGGAGCGATGGATTGAGGACTCTGATAAGCTCCATACTTGGGGTTATTTGAGGGAGTTGTGAGTTTTCCTTTTTGAATGTTTATAAATTAAATATTGGATTCCTTGAGTTGGCAATGCCAGAATAAGGAATATCAGAATTGGCCATAAATAAAAATATCCTGGAATAGAGAACTTTTCTAATGTGCAAATGAAATAAATACAGTTGATGTTTTTTTCAGGAGGAGCGTATGTGAGGGTTAGAGAGAATAACAATAAGATATATACTGCTGAGTATAAAAGCGTTATTTTTTTAGGTTTTACTTCATAGGTGGAAATTAGGGCAATATTTGTAGAGAATAAATGGACTATTATAGGCACAAGAGTATATATTCCCATTCCTCCATTGAATACATATTGAGTTACTCCTAAAACTGTGAATCCTGAGATTCCATAAGATAAAAAATCAATTGCCCAGACAAATTGAATTAAAAATCCAATATTGATTATTCCTTTGATTAATTGTTTTTTTCTTAAGAAAAATGCAAGTGCAAATATTAAGGGGGTGTGATTGCAGAACCAGAAAAAATGACCAAATCTTTGGGCGTGATGGTTTTCTATGAAAACAAGAAGTTGTAAAAAGAGGAAGAATGTTCCAATCAGATAATATCTGTATTTTTCTTGTTTTATCCAATTGTAGAATTTTGTTGGAAGTAGCATAATTAATTTAATTAATAATTCTATTAATATCTTTCTGTATTAGATTAAACATAGCTTTTTATTACTCTGTTTATTTAGATATATATGAAGAAACTGATAAAAAAATATTATGAGAAATTAAAACAGCATGTTATTGATGTTTTGAAAATTAAGAAATCTCCTCATTCAATTGCAATGGGTTTTGCTGTTGGAACTTTTTTAGAGATTATTCCACTTCCTGGAATAACTTTTCTTGTTGGATTGTTGATTGTTTTTATATTTAAGAAAATTAATAAGATATCTATGTTGTTGGCTTTTTTATTTTGGAATATATTATTGACTGGACCTTTGTATATTCTTGCTTTTCAAATTGGTAATATGTTATTTGAGCCTGGGAATGTTGTTTTTTTCCATTATCAATTTTTAGATATTGCTTATAATTTTGCTAGGAGGGTTGTTGTTGGAGCAGCAATAATTGGATTTTTTGTTGCTGTGATAAGTTATTTTGGGATGTTTTATATTATCAAATGGTATCAGAAGAAGTATCCTCCTGTTGAAGATGAATTTAGTATTGTTGATTAATTAAAAAAATTACATGGATTTGTTGCGATTCTTTTTCCTAAACTTATTATTGATATTTTTTTGATGTTTTTTGGGAATTTTTGTTTTGATAGAAGGACTTATTGTCCTTCTTTTTCCTAAAGTTAGTTTGAAGTTTTTCAGGATTTTTGCTAAGGGTGTTGAGAGGAATCTTTGGGTGTGGGGTGTTGTGGAAGTTATTATTGCTATTATTCTTATTTGGTTGGGGATAATTTTATAAATAGTATTAATAATAAAACTCTATGAGATCTAAGAGAGTAGTAGAAGTATCTAAGGGTGGATTGAAAGGTTTAGCTGGAGGATTGTGTATTCTTCCTATGGGAATGGGTCTTCCTGCTGCAGATGGATTATATCAAAGCATAAAAACTAGAGCAGGTAGAGTTGCTTATAATGTTGCTTGTGGGACTTTATTAACTTCAGCATTGGCTGCGATTTATTCTTTGAGTTGTTAAGGTTTTTACTTTGGGTTAGTTATTGAGTTTGAGATATAATTTATATATTAGTGTTTTATAATTGTTCGATGGATAAGGATGGGTTAAAAAAGTTTAAGGTTAAGTATGTTATTGTATGTGATGGTGTTAGTCCGAGTGGGGATGGTAAGATGGAAACTTATCTTGAATCTAGGGATATGGATGCTAGGGATGAGGAGGATGCTAGGAATCGGTTTGGGGTTTTTATTATGCTATTCGGGAGAGGTTTAAGAGGGATGGGCATAGGGTTGTTAGGGTGGATGTGGTTGAGGTTTTGTGAAGTTAATTAATGGTAAAAAGAATTTGAGGGTGTGGGGTGTTGTGGAAGTTATTATTGCTTTAGTTTTGATTTGGTTGAGTTTTAGGTTGTAGTTATTTTTTAATCACAATTATCCCACATGAATTGAAAGAATTTTCTATATCCGTCGGCTAGTTTTCTTGACTTCATTACAAATATTAATGGTTCATCTTGAAGTTTTCCTATTTCTGCTCCTACAAATGTAACCACATAAGGGCCGAATATATCAACTGCTGTTTGACTTGAATATTTTTTCGGAAGAAATTTGTAAGGTTTTCCTGTTATTTTTAATATTTCTGGTTTTCTTGTTTTTATTTCTTGATCAAACAAATGCATGAATTTAATTCCTAATTCTTTTCTTTTTAATTGAAATTGAGGAAGAAAGTGTTTTAATCTTTCGTCTAGCCAGAATGCTTTTGCTCCAATAAAGTAGACTGTTTCTTTTGTTTTTAATATATCTTGAAGATAATTTTTTACTCCTTCAATTCCTCTATAAAAATAAGCTTCTTCTTTTTCTGAGTCTTGGTGAAATTTTCCTTGAAGTTCTGGGAGTACTTTGTTTAGTTTTTCTTGTTTTTCCTTTAATAATTCTAATAATCTTCTTGGATCTGTTGCTTTGAAATTTTTCTCACTTTTAATAAATACTTCTGAAACAAGGCCTTTTTCTATTAATTTACTTATAGAATCATATACATTTCTTCTATGGACCCCTGATTTATTTGAAATTGTTTGAACTGAAATTTCTCCTGATTTCAATAAAATTTCGTAAACTCTTGCTTCGTTTATGCTTAGTCCTAATTCTCTGAATAATTCTTCATACATGTTTTATTTTAGTTAATTTAGTTTATATAGATTTTGGTGGTGGATACCACCGCAATGTCTTATATAGATACTTGTTACTACTATACCATACTAAATAAATATAATTAAAGAAATGTAAGGAGGTAAAAATAAAAATGAATAAAGAAGAAGATCAACTAGAGATGTTAAAAAAGTTTTTTAGTGATAACTCTTACCAAGATGAAGCATCTAAACATATTCCTGCTGCAATTGTTTTTAATGAATTGAGACAAGGAAAAGAAGTTCCAGAAGTTTATATTGATAAAGCAATCCAAATATGTATGGAGATAGAATCGCCATGGATTGCAGGAGAGATAAGTAAAGCAGCAGGAAGAGAAGATCAAGCTAGAAAGTTTTATACGGACGCATATGAGCTTGCAAGAGATAGGAATGATTTTTTTTGTGCTTCAGAGTCTGCTTTTAAAGCAGGATTATACAGGGAGGCAATAGAAGTATCTCAAAAAGGAAAATTACATAATAGGGCTATAATGATTGCTGGGAAAACAGGTTTAGAGGAAATAGCAGAGGAATCGATTAAGTTAGTAGATGATGAATTACTAAAAGGGTTAAGAAGAGCAGTGGCTGAAATACAAAAAGAGGAAATCGCTCCAGATGAGGCAAAAATGAAAGAGTATGAATCTTTATGGGACTTTTATCAAGGATATAATAACTATTGGATGAACTTTTTGCCTTCTAAATCTCATTTTATAAGGCCAGCAGTAAAGCGATTTCAAGTTCGATTTCCGGATTTTTACAATGCATTACAGGATCAAGCAATTAAATTTTCCAGGAATGAGATTCCAGAACTACCCAATTCAGGGTTATATGAATCATATAAACTTATCTCAAGAATGGTAAAAAAATCTGACAGAGAGGTTACTAAAAGAAAGGTTGATGATTGGTATTTATGTAGATAATTTTTTTATGGGAAAATTGCTGAAGAAGAAGTAATTATTTTTCTTTCTTCTTCCACTTCTTATTTCCATTCTTCTTATCTTTCTTTGCCCACTCAGCTTCCAACTTCTTCCTTTCAGGGCAATCCATGTTAAAGCAGAATATCCAGGGCTTTTTGCCTGAAGCAAGACGCATAAGTTTTGGAAAACCACAGCCTTCACAGATTTTATCTGTCTGAACTATCTTCCCTGTTTTTGGTAGAGGATAAGTGTTTTCACAAGCTGGCCAGGCATTACATGCAACAAAAAATCTTTGAGATTTTTTTGTGTATTTTATTGTTAGTGTTCCTTTTTTACAAACAGGACATTTGAATCCTAGTTCATTGTCTTTTTTCATTTGTTCTATTACTTCATCACTTGCTTCAATTAGCTCTTTTCCTATTTTAGAAGCGTGTTTTTTCATATCATCAGATATTGTAATTATTGATTTTTTTGCGCCTTGTAATATTTTTTCTGCTTTTGAGTGCATTTCTTTTTTAGATGTTTTTGATTCAATTTCTTCTAAATCTTTTTCAAATTCTCGTGTTAATTCTTCGTTAACAATGATAGGAGAGTACTTACGCAAAGTTGAGATTAATTTAATGCCAATTTCTGTTGCTTCTATACTTTGACCTGTAACATAGTTTCTGTTAAATAAAGTTTCAATTATATTTGCTCGTGTTGCTTTTGTTCCTAAATTTCTTTTTGATAGTTCTGAAACTAAACTTGCTTGGCTGTATCTTCTAGGAGGCTGAGTCTCTTTTTTTTCTATTTTTGAATCTTGAATTTTGTGTTCTCCTTCTAAATCTTTTAGTTGAGTTTCTTTTAATTTTGTTTTGTAAACATCAAGCCAGGCTTTCTTTTTTACTTCTGCTCCTGAAGCAGTGAAGTTTAGTTTGTCTTTTTTAGTTATGAATTCTATTCTTTTTCTATCAATTAATGCTGGTTCACAAAAACAACTTATGAAACGTCTTACAATTAAATCATATACTTTTTCATCTTGTCCTGAGATTTTTTTAGTTTCTCCTGTAGGGTAAATTGAAGGGTGTGCTGGGTCTGATTTTTTACCTTCAATTGGTTTCTTTTTTGTTGCTAATGAAACTTCTTTAGGATAGTTTTCAGATAATTTTTTTAAAATATTTAGTGGTTCAATTGCATCTGGAATTTTTTGGGAAGATGTACGAGGATAAGAGACAAGGCCGGCTAAGTATAATTTTTGTGTTATTTGTAAAGTTCGTGATGGGTTTAGTCCTAGAAATCTATAGGATTCTGTTTGAAGGGTTGTTAGGTCAAAAGGATGTGGGGGAGGAAGAGCTTGTTGAGATTTTGTTGTTTTTGCATTTCCTAGTTGTCCTTTTAATTTTTCAAATTTTTTTAATTCTGTTTCTTTAGTTATATCTTTAGGATGTTTTAATTCAATTCCATCTACCTTAACATATACTTCCCAAAAAGGTTCTGGTTTGAATTTTTGTATTTCTAATTCTCTATCTACAATCAGCGCTAGAGCAGGACCTTGTACACGACCGATAGACATTATTCTAAATTTTCCTGTTGTTGTGATTGCAGCCATTAAAGCTCTTGATAAATTAATTCCATATAGCCAGTCTAGATGATGACGTGCATCTCCTGCAATTGCAAAGTTCCAGTCTAGTGTTTTTTTTGCATGGTCATAAGATTTGATTAGCTCGTCTTTTGTTAGAGATGAGAAGTGCATTCTTTTTGCATCATCTTTTTCTGCTATATATTTTACAACATTATAACCAATAACTTCACCTTCTACATCATGGTCTGTTGCAACAATTAGCTCGTTTGCATCTTTTACTAATCTTAACATTGTGAAATAATATTTTCTAGAGAATTCTGCTTTTTTCAAATAAGAAGGTATCCATTCTAGTTCAAATATTGGGAATCCTACTTGCCCTAATTTTTGGTTTAGTGTGAATAAGTGTCCAACAGCACAACCTATTATTATTTTTTTACTTCCTCTGGTTCCTTCATAATATGGAACTCCGTCGTCCATGTATTTATGGAATTTTCCTAATGCTTCTGCTATTTTTGCAGCTGCTGCTGGTTTTTCTGTGATGATTAAAGTATGTCCACCTGTTTTGATAGGTTTTACTTTTGGGATTTCAAGAATTACATTTTTGTTTCCTATCTTGATTAGTTCTTGTCCTTTTTTGAGTTTTCTTTTTGATAGAGGAAGATCTTTGTTTGATTTTCTTTTTCGTGTTTTTCTTACTTTTCTTTTAACTGGTTTTTTTGTTCCTTGCTTCTCTATTTGCTCTGTTGGAATTTCTTTTACTTGAACTTCTGTTGTTTTTTTTGGAGCTAGAACTGGAATTGGTTCTTCTAGTGCTGCGTTTTCTTCTTCAGCTCTTATTCTTGCTAATTTGCTCACCATTTTTGAGTTTTGTTATTGTGAAATTTTGTACCATGATAAATAACCCTCCCTCCCACCCTTATTTATGGTACAAAATTATTTATTAATAATATTAAATTAATCTAAGACTATAATTCTTAGTTTTTTTATCAATTGTTATTAAATTATAGAAATACGAGTGTATTTAAAATTTCCTTGAATTAAATTGTTCCATAATCTCCTCTTGGTTTTTGTGTTGTTGGTCCTCTGCGGTCATATCCTGTTGAGTGTTGTTGATCTTGGTCTTGATGTTCTGAAGATGTTGCTGGAAGTATGGTTTTTGTAGTTGGATGCTCTGGAGCTCTTGCTTCTGCGATTCTGTTTGCATCTTCTTGAGTAGCTGCAGCTTTTGGAGCTCCTGCTACTGATTGTCTTCCTAATGCTCTGAGATGTTCTATCATTATTCCCATTTTAAATTTCTATAATCTTACCCTTTTTTCCTACATTTATAACTTTTGTGGTTCCTATGATTTCTTCAACACCTTCTGCTTCGTGGATGTGTGAATGTAAAAGATATCTAGGTTTGAATTTTTCAATTGCTTTTCTTATTCCTTTGCTTCCTTCAAATCCTGAGGCTTCTGATTTTGTTCCTTTTGCATGCATGTGAGTTACCATTATTTTTTTATCTAATCCTTCTAGTGCTTTGTTTCCTCTTCTTAGTGTTTCAAATATATCTTTTTCTGTTGTGTTAAAACCTATTGCTCCTCCTGCTCCAAAGATTCCTACATCTCCTTCTCTAACTGAATATCCGTGTATGTTTTTTGTGTTGCTTCCATATAGTTCTGCTAAGACATCAACTGTGGTTATATCTTCCCAGTTTCCAGGAATCATTAAGACTTTTTTATGTTTGTCTTTGAAAGGTTTTATTATATTTTTTGTTTCAATTAAAGAGGTTATGTCTCCTGTTAAGATAACTAAATCTACATTTTCTCTTTCTGCTTTTTCAGCTAGTAGTTTTGATAATCTTGAGTCTCCGTGGATGTCTCCTGCTGCTAGTATTCTTAGTTTCTTTTTTGGTTTGTCTGATTTAGTTTTTTTTGGCATGTTGTTATAGATTAATTAGAAATATAAAGTTATCTTTTTATACTGATTAACCTATCTTATTTTATGGAAGTGGAGTTTGTTTTTGATAAGGAGAAAGATATGTTTAATTGGTGGGAGGCTTGTAATTCTAAAAGTTGGGGGGTGGATTGGAAGGAGAAGGCTCCTGAAGAAGTTCGGAAGAAGATTGTTGGGAAAACATTAGATGAGGTGAAAGATTTTTTAAGTGATTATTTGGAGATAGTGTATAAAAAAGATAAAAAGTTGGAAACTTTTCAAAAGAAATTACCTAAATCTTGGGAAGAAAATAAAGAAAAGATTCTTGATATTTTGGAGAATATCATGGGGAAGTTTTTGGTCCCTAAGAAATTGATTTGCTATTATACTTCATTTCCTAGAGGGCCTTATGATATGAATGATTTTTCTTGGATACAAATTCCTTTTTTTAATAATCCAAAGACAGGAGAGTTTAGTGTTAAAAAATATATTAGTGGGATTGTTCACGAGTTGATGCATTTCCAGTTTCATCATTATTATTGGGAGGAGGCTAAGAAATTAGGATTGAGTGAAACTCAAGTTGGACATTTGAAGGAGGCTTCTACTGTTTTGATGAATTTATATTATGATGGAATCTTAGGCCAGGATTATGGTTATGATATACATCAAAGATTAAGAAAAGATTTAATTAAGATTTGGGGGGAGACAGGAAATTTCGAGAATTTTTTAGTTAAATCTGTTGATTTGATTAAGGTGAAGTATTCTTCTTTAGATTAGTTTTTAGCTTTGATTTCTTTAAACCCCTTGTATCCCCAAAGTGCTTTTGTCATTTCGATTTATGATATAATTCCCTCCTTTTTGAGTCCCACTCTAAAGTTGGAAGTAAAATTTTATTATTTTTATTATGTTATTTAGAAATATAAAATTGATTAAGCAGCAACTTTTCTTTCTCTTGTTCTATCTTTATCTCTTTCTCTTCTTACTTCATCTATTGAAATAATATCTTTATCATCTTTTTTTGGTTCTGTTAATTTTTCTTCAAGTCCTTTTGATTTTAGTCTTTCTAAAAATCTTTTTGAGCTGTTTTTTACTGCGTATTTATCTGCTTGACTTGTGTATCTGTTATGTAGGTGAGGAAGTGAGCCTAGAGTTAGCCAGGAAAGTCCTTCATATCCTATGTTTCCTAATGTTCCTATAATATCATGAGTTTTTGCTAAGTAGTAAGCATCATATGCTAAATATCCAGGGAGCATTGCTGCTGTTTTTATTGCTTGTAATCCTGTTCCAAGACCTCCACCTATTATGTTTAGATAGTCCATTAAAGAGTCGTAAGGAACTGTTGCTTTATTTACTGTATCTAATGCTAATCCAAATTTTCTCATTCTTGATATTCCTGCGTTTTCTTGTTCAATATAATCTTTTAATACTCCTTTGAATTTTTCTGGATCTTGAGCTTCCATGTAGGCATCTCTAATATCTTTTCTTTTCATAGCTTTGTCTAATTGTCTTTCTATATCTGGTGTTAGTGGCATTGCCCACTTTGCTACTTTTCTTATTTTTCCCATTTTATTTTTTATTTAGTTGAATTTTTGCTAAATGATTTATTATGTCTCTTAATTCAATTGTTCCTTTTAGATTTCCTTTTTCTGTTACAGGGCATGAATAAGTATTTGATTTTACTAAATCTGTATAAGTTTCAACTACTGAATCTTCTATATCTTTTATTAAAATTGGGGATGTCATTATGTCAATTGCTTTTGTTTTTTTTGGGTCTTTATTTTCTGCTACAAGTCTGTTGTTTATATCTGTTGTTGATATTAGTCCGATTGGTTTTTTTGAATCAACTACAATTATATGTCTTTGTTTTTCTTTTTTTAATTTTTTTGCTACACTAACTATGTCATTGTTTTTTTCACAAAATATAGCTTTTTTCAATTCAAGTTGTTTTAATTTCATGATATTTGTACCTCCTTTTAGTTTTTAAGTTTTTCTTTTTATACCTATTGTTATTAGGATAAATGATATTACAAATAGTGATAGGTTTGTTATATTAGTAGAAGTGTTTGTGTAACTTTGAATAATTGATTGACCTGTTATTGTGAGTGTTGATAATATAATAGATAAAATTATTCCTAATATTCCTAATGTTAAAATAGCTATGTGGTATTCGATGTCGTGGTGTTTTCCTTTTCTTTTTTCTTTTAATCTTCCAGCTAGTTCGTCTCTTTCTTCTCTTCTTCCTTGATTGTATGCTCTATCTTCAGCATTTTTGTTTCCTCTTTTTTTCCCGAATAGACTTCTACCTAATAAATATCCTGCTGCTGCTCCTAAAACTAAACCATAATCTCCTGCTCCTGAGCCTATTGGTTCTGGAGTTGGACCTAAACCATAGTTATCTGGAGTTCCTGTTTTTGTCTCTGTTTTTCTTTTTCCTGATTTTATTTCTTTAATAATTTTTTGTTCTTGTTTTCTTGTTGGTATGTTTTTTTTAGTTCTGTAATCATCTTGTTTTTTTTCTGATCTTCCAAATAATCCTTCATATAATTTTGATCTCCAATCTTGTGCTTTTTTTATTGGTCTTACATAATGTTTTGTTACTTCTCTTGCAGCTGGATTTTTTATTGATTGTTCTGCTGTTTCTATTTTTACTCTTGCTTTGTATCCTGTTCTTGATACTGGAATTGTTATATGTTTTTGAGCAAGTTTATATGCTTCATCTACTGTGTCTCCTATTTTTTTTCCTGCGTATGCTCCTGTTCCTGCTATTCCTAATGTTCCAACTGCCCTTACTGTATTTCCTATTCTTTCAGATCTTGAAGTTTTTCTTTTCCATGTTTTTCTTTGATTTTTTTGTGAATTATTTCTTTTTCTTTTTCTCATTTTATTTTTTCATTTTGATTTCTTTAAACCCTGTATATTTGTGTAGAGCTTTTGGGATTTTTATTGAGCCATCTTCTTGTTGGTTGTTTTCAATTAATGCAATCATTAATCTTGTTAGGGCTAATCCTGATCCGTTTAGTGTGTGGGTGAATTTCATTCCTTGTTTAGATTGATATCTTGTGTTCATTCTTCTTGCTTGGAAA
>JAHIVP010000015.1 GCA_018816335.1 Nanobdellota archaeon
ATGAGTAACCAAGTAGATGCATCACATATTTTAGTTAAGACAGAGCATGAAGCAAATGAAATTTTAGAAAAGGTTAAAGGTGGTGAGAGCTTTGAGAAGTTGGCAGAGGAAAAATCTGAATGTCCTTCTGGAAAAAAAGGTGGGGGGTTGGGGTGGTTTGGAAGAGGACAGATGGTTGCTGAATTTGACAAAGCTTGCTTTAATGCAAAGAAGGGAGATCTTTTAGGTCCTATTAAAACTCAATTTGGATATCATGTTATTAAGATTTTAGATTGTAAGGGATAAAAGAGGAAAATGACACAAGCTGCAACACATTTAATTGTAACACTAGTTTTAGCACAGCTTATCAGGGATTATTGGTTAGATAAAAAAGATAAGAAAAAGTTTCCTTTGTATTATGTTTTGTTGGCTGGACTTGCTGGATTACTTCCTGATTTAGATGTTTTAGTTGTGTGGATAGCTCAAGCATCTGAATATACTATAATTCATAGGACATTTAGCCATACTTTATTTCTTCCATTAATATTTATTTTCTTAGGAATGATTTCTACAAATTGGAAAGGTAGGAAATTTATAGGAAGAAATTTTAAGTGGAATTATGTTTTTTATATATTAGCTTTTGGAGTATTTGTTCATTTGTTGTTAGATGGTATTTTCTCTGGAGTTATAATGCCTTTGTATCCTTTATTGAGATATGAAGTTGGTTTGAATTTAATGGGTATGATGCCTGAAACAATTGGAAAAGTTTTTATTCCTGTTTTAGATGCTGCTGTTTTGACCTTGTGGATAATTTATTTAGAATTTAAACATAAGATTTCTAGTTTTATTTGACCCCCTGCAAAATCCTTTCGCTAAGCTCACTTTCCCATTTTGTTACCCGAATTTAATTAATATGAAACAATATCTAAATGTTATGATCTTAACTTCGACCTACGCTTTTAGCTAGAAATCTTGATAATCTCTGAAGATATTTTTGCCTTTGTTGTCTTAATGATCTTAAACATGAAGCATAATCTCCTCCCATCTCTTCTGCATTGTCTGGAGGATTTGATTCTAACCATCTAATTTGATCTCCACAATTTCTGCTTTTTGATTCTACTCTTTTTGCTCTCCAATTATAAAAATTATATCTTAATCTTTCAAACATTTTATAATAATATAGAAAAGAGTTTTTAAACATTATTGTGATTTATTTAAGTAAATCTTCCTAGATAATGTGAAGCTAATTCTGCAACTTTATTTAAACCTAAATCTTGGTAAGTCATTATTAAAGATGTTTTTAATCCTGTTCTTGTTAATAGTGTGGAAAGATGTTCTGTTGCAAAGGCTCCGAAAACTGCGTAGGCAACAACACGCATATATGATTAATATGTATCTGACCAAGTTGGTTTTTCAAAAGGTTGTTGTTCTGTGATTCTTGGTTGGTTATTCATATTATATCTTTTGTTTTTATTACTTTTAAATTTAATTTATTGATAAAAATAGGTTTTTTATTAATTATATAGTAGTAAAAAAGAAAGATTTAAAAACCTTATTTGATTGAGAAAAATAAGATGATAAAATTATTAAGAGAGATTGCCCCAGCAATAGGAGGTCTTGCCCTTGTGGCTACAATAGTAGGTGTAATTGTAGGTAAACCTATGATAGAAAATCATAATAGAAGAGAGAATGATAAAACTATAAAAGAAGTTCGAAGCCATATTGCTGGAAGTGATAGAGTTATTAGTGTTGAAGAATCTCGTAGATTTTTAGATGCTATAGGATATACAGGTGTGATTCACGAGAATGATTCAATTTATTTTAGACATAATGGTCCTAGGATTGATGTTGTTGTGGGTTATGATGTAGAAAATAATGGTATGCCTTTAATTGGATCAAGTGCTAAATCTGGAAGAGTTGTATCAACATTAACTAGAGATGAACTAAGATATCATATGGCTCAATCAGGTATTTCTAATTAATAATATTAAATTTCACTTGTTCTTATTATATTTAAATTTAGTTGTTCTAGAATATCAATAACTTTTTGTCTATCTTCTGATTTACCTAAACCTTTCCAATCGATAATTGCTGTTGTTACTTTTTCTTGAGTTTTATTTATTGCTTCTTGAATCATAGTTTCTGTTATTGGAGATTGGTATTCTGGGATTATGTGAGAGATTGCTAGATCTGGAGAGAGTTGGATTTTATTAAAGTTTGGACAGTAGTGTGGGCCTCCGAGAGCTATTGCTGTTTGGTATTCTAAATTGTTTTCTAATTTATCTTTTATTAAAATTAAAGCATTTTCAATTGTGGTTGCTATTGCTTTTCCTGCTTCTGTTTTTTCCCAGTCATCTTTGCTTGAACCAATTTCTATGAATAAACAAGGAGTTGATTCTATATTTGGACCGTGATGTGTGCATTCAAGAGTTGTGTTCCATCCTTCTGGGGTATTTTCATTTAATTCTCTAAAGAATGTCTTTAAAATTGTCCCAGAAGTTAAGCATAATGTATTTTTTTCTCCTCCAAAATCATTTGAAGAAGGATTTCCTGGAGCGTGTAAACTTAACATTCTTGGGGTGCTACCTTGATGTTTAGAAGCAAAAATTATTAAATCATTTTCAGGAAATTTTTTATCAATATCTTCTGCATAAACTGATTCTGATTCTACAAAATGAACTTTTAGAGATTTAGAGAGGAATTTTGAGATGTTTATTCCTGCTTGATCTTTTTTGCTTATTATTATTAGAGGGTTTAGCATAATGATTAAAATAAAAAGAAGATTATAAGGTTTTTGGATTTAACATTGATATTAAAAGACGTCACGGATGTGATGTCCCATTTATGGCATAGCGGAATGCAATGGAGCGGAGTTTTAATGGCCTGTTAAACTCTTTCTTTAGAAACGAGGAATAGCTGCATGCGGTCGCGAAGCGAATTCTGAAAAGTCACAGATGAGCCTTGGACGGCGGATGGGTTCCTTTTTGTTTGTATTTTATCTTGAGAGAGCACTTTATCGGAGGGTGGAAAAATTAAAACATCTTCTGAATCTCTATCTTCACTTTTTCTAAAACTTGATTGTTAATCACTCCTATTTTCATATTAACCATATCTTTCTTAACACAAAAAATTTTATCAGTCCTTATCCTGCTTGGTTTTAATAATTTTCCAGAGGATAAGTCTTTTTGATCTATAACAACTGAATAAGGTTCGTCTTTGATAACTATTGTAAGTGGAACCATGATACAATAATCTGATTTCTTATTTAATTCATCATTGGATACAACTAATGCTGGTCTTACTCTTGTTCCTTCTAAATCTGAAAATGGAAAAGGCAACAATACAATCTCTTTTTGATTTATTATCATTTTAAATATTCGTTCCAGACTTCGTCTTCTTCATTATCCCAGACTTTTTTGAGTGATTCTTCACTAAATGTTAGGATATCTTTAAAATTATCTTTAATCTTTTCTTCTGTTTTCTGGGACTTTTCAATAAGGATCTTTCCATCTATCTGGATTATTGTCAAATCGTCGCCTTTATTAATCCCTAGATTTTCTCTGAAGGTTTGAGGAATAGCGATTTGGCCTTTGTCTGAGACTTTGATTGTTTTTATCATTTTTTCTCCATATTTATAGAACAGTAAGAATTTTCTTACTTAAATAGTTTTCGGTTTTAACGGCTATGGAGGCGAGCTCTGAATTGAGTTTAACATCGGGCTTAAGGGAAGTTCTTCTGACCTCGAGAATGGAGTGGAACCTCACAGGCTCGAGCTGGAAGAAGAATTTGGGAAAAATCTGGTTTTCACGAAGAAAATTTGCAAAAGCAAAAAGATTTTTCTCTTTATCCCCTGTTCAGCGATTTTTGATTTATCAAAAACACGAGTGGAGCAATAAGTGACCTCGTGAGTTTCTAATTCTCCGTTATAATATTCCTAAAATCTCTCTTAGTTCAGGTGGGCTTTTAGCCATCCCCTTAAATTTGAGGTGCGCGCCCTTCTTTGCTTCTTTCTTAAAAAGAAAGAAGATGAAATAATCTTTTTTGGGAGGGGTTTTCGTTAAGTTTATAAGAAACTAAGTTATTTTAAATTTATGAAGTTTGTAAAATCATTCAATGAAATAAATAAGAAAGATGTAGCAATTGCTGGAGGAAAGGGTGCAAGTTTGGGAGAAATGACTCAGGCAAAAATCCCTGTTCCAGAAGGATTTATTGTTTTATCAAACACATTTGATAAATTTATTCAAGAAAGTTCGATAAAATCAGAAATAGAGAGTATTTTAAAAAAAGTAAATATAGAGAATACTAACTCTGTAAATGATGCCTCTGAAAAAATAGGGTATTTAATTTTAAATGCAGAAATTCCTAAAGCAATATCTCAAGAAATTTTAGAGAGTTTTAAACTTATAGACACAAAATTTGTTGCTGTTCGTTCTTCAGCAACTTCTGAAGATTCTGAAGACGCGGCTTGGGCAGGACAATTAGATACTTTTCTTAATACAACAGAAAGGAATTTATTAGAAAATGTTAAAAAATGTTGGGCATCTTTATTCACTCCGAGAGCAATATTTTATAGATTTGAAAAAAAGTTAAATGAAACTAAAATTTCTGTTGCTGTTGTCGTTCAAAAGATGATTCAATCAGAAATATCGGGGGTTGCTTTTTCAGTTCATCCTGTAACCCAAAATAATAATCAAATTTTAATAGAAGCGGGTTTGGGTTTGGGAGAGGCAGTTGTTTCAGGAGCAATAACTCCAGATAATTATGTAATTGAAAAAAATTCTCTAAATATTGAAGAAATAAATATTGGCGAGCAAACCAAAAAACTGGTTAATGAAAAAGGGGAAAATGTTTGGATTAAAATTGATAAAGAAGGAAAAAACAGATTTTTAGATGATTCAAAACTAAAAGAATTGACAAATTTAATAATCCAAATAGAAAAACATTATGGTTTTCCTTGTGATATAGAATGGGCTTATGAAAAAGGAAAGTTCTATATTACTCAGAGCAGACCAATAACTACTATTGGAAAAAAAGACAAATCTAAAAATTTAGAAATTATATCAAACTTAAAGAAACATATATTTGAGAGATATGAAAGAGGACCTGTTCAGCCAGTGATTTCTTATGAATACGCTTTCCGTTCATATGTAAATAACAAATTTATGAAGAATAATCCAAATTTGGTTATTTTGCAACATGAAAATTATGAAGCTTGGGAAGAAAAATTGTCAAGACCAATAATCTCAGATAAAAAAGTGATAAAAGAGATTATTGATTTTAGTTTGAAAAAAATTGAAAAATATAAACCTCAATTAGACAATTTTCTAAAAGATAAGGGTTTGGATAAAGAGAAGGCAAGAAAGGGATTAGAATTTTTAGATAAATTGTGTTTGGACATTTATCAAGGATATATCTTTTTTTGTGTTGAATATTTTGAAACAAATGATGAAAAATTAATTAAAATTCTTCCAGAAGTTAGAATGAAATTGTCTGAATTTATTGAAGGTGTTTGGGAAGCATATGATAAAATTTTATTCTTTTGTGAAAAAGAATTTGGATTAAAGAAGAGTGCAGGAGATATGTGTTCATCTGAAGAAATTAATAATTTGCTAAAAGGTAATGAATATATACTAAAAATAAAAAACTTAGATAAGAGAGCAATTGTATTTTTGATTTCAGAAAATTCTTTTAAGATACATCTTGATAAAGAATCTGAAATAATTGAAGATTATCTTAATAGTCAAAACCCCCTATTAAAAGATATTGAATTTGCCAAAAAAGAAGGAATTTTTAAAGGGAATGTTGCGTTTGAAGGAAATGTTGAAGGAAAGGTAATAAGGATAACAGAAAAAGAGTATAAAAAATATGATGAAATTTTCAAAGGCAAAAAAGATTATATTTTAGTTACTCCTATGACAAGACCTGAAATTGTTCCATATATTAAAAAAGCGAAGGGAATAATTACAGATGAAGGTGGAATAACTTGTCATGCGGCGATTATTTCAAGAGAGTTAAAAGTTCCTTGTATTATTGGAACAAAGATTGCTACTAAGATTTTGAAAACTGGAAATTTAGTAAAGATAAACTCTGATTCTGGAACTGTAAAAGTATTAAAGTAGTTTTGGGCGGCGGAAAAAAGATTATTTCTATAAATTTCAAAACTGAAAGTTTTGACTATTTGTCCGAAGGACAGGCGCGCACCTTGTAACTGGGGCGGGTGGTCGGGGGATGGCTGAGAGAGATTTTAGCTATTGTTACTTGTAGATTTTAGGGGAATTAGAAATTTCGTTGAACATCGGGCTTAAGGGAAGTTTGATTTTTTCAGAGTTGGAACGAGGATTTTTACGGCAACCCAAAAAATCCGAAGTGACCTCGAAAAAATCAAATTTGGGTCGGAGAAACCTGCAAGGTTTCGGAGCCCTTTAAGCCCTGTTCTATTCTCCGTTAGGATTGGATTTTAATGCAATGTTCGGACGAAGTCCGAAAAATCCAAAGTAAAAAAATCGGCGCATAAAGTGCGAAGCACCGTTAATAAAAAGAATTAAGGGGCAAAAGGTTCTAATGAAGCTAAATCTTCTAGAACAATTGTAGTCTTATAAATTGGACACTCTCTATAATTCTCTCTCCCAACACAAGTTGAAGCAGGGACAGGTTCACAGGCTTCTCTTTCAGATCTGGTTCTAACATAAGGGCAAGCATTTTCTAAATGAAGACCCATGCCAGATGCTCTTCTAGCATAAAGAATTGCGGAAAGTATTGTAGTATCTGCAGGATGGGCTTCTTCTTCTCTTGCCCTGATCCTTGCTTCAACATCATCTAGAGTTATATTTTCTGTCGGTGTTGGCATTTTTATCTTCTCCTCACCTCAGTAGTGTATGGAAATGGAGTGTCCCTTTTAAACCTTTTGCCCCAATTTAAACTTTAGCCGATTTTTTTATTGAATAGAACATGGTATTAAACAAAGTCAGCTCTGCTGATTTGGGAAAAATCTGTTCTGCAGGAGGCAGATTTGCGTGAGCAAAAGGATTTTTCTGTTTAATTGGTGTTCCACGACCGAACAAAGTGAGGCACAAGTGCGAGACGAAC
>JAHIVP010000016.1 GCA_018816335.1 Nanobdellota archaeon
GGGTGGTTTTGGTGGGTAGGTGGGGCGGAGGGGTGGTTTTGGTGGGTAGGTGGGGCGGAGGGGTGGTTTTGGTGGGTAGGTGGGGCGGAGGGGTGGTTCTAGTTTGTCAAGATAAATTTTATAAGAAGAAATTAATTGAAAAAGGTTTAATGATATGGGATTAGAACAGATAGATTATTAATCTTGATTATTAAGCACAAGGTTTTTAAACTAATTTTTTAATCTATTATTATTCTAATTGATATTTAATTAGACAATTCGGATTCAACTCTCACCACTCCACCAGGAGAGGCCCCTGATAATTGAGAGAGTTGAATACATTGAGAATCTTTGATTCTCAAGCAATTAAAATCTAAAGATTTTAAATATGGCAACAAAAGAAACACAAATTCAAAAGATGCAGAGGATGATTAAGATGCAGAAGAACATCCGGAACATAGCGACGAGTGCGCATATTCATCATGGTAAATGTATATCTGGGGATTCGAGATTGATTTTGACTAATGGAAAAGTGAAAACTGCTAAGGAAATTTATGAAGAAATTTCAAAAGATGGAAAATTATTTCAGGAAAATGAAGAACATACTATTTTTAATCCAGATAAAAAAGTAGAAATTTTTAGTCTTAATAAAGATAATGGGAAGTTAGAGAAAAAAGAAATACAACATGCTTGGAGGTTAGTTGGAGGGAAAACAATTAAGGTAAAATTAAGAAATGGTTTTAAAATTGAAACAACTCCTGAGCATAAATATGTTGTTTCAAAAGAAGGGAGTTTTGTTGATGTAGAAGCTGGAAATTTGAGATTAGGAGACAGAGTTGTATGCGCAAGAAAATTAAATATAAATTCTGAACAAGAAATAAAAAAAGAGATTTTAGAGAGATTGTCAAAAGAGAATTTTTATGTTAATTTAAGTGAAGATTTTTCTATATTATTAAGTAAGAAAATTTTGAGCTATGGGATTAAAAGATTAGGAAAAGAAATTGGATTTAGTGTTAAAGAAAAATCATTTTATCATGGATTATGGAAAAATAGATATTGTTTAAATGATTTAATTAAAATATTAAAATTCTTTGAATTTGATTTGAATTTGATTTATGATAAAATTGAGTTTATTTATTATAGAACTGGCAAACAGCGAGGACAAAATTCATTAAAGATTAAACTTCCTCAGAATTTTGAAGAGCTCTTTTATTTAGCTGGGCTATTTTTAGGAGATGGAAGTGGAAAGAAGTTTATTGTTGGAAAAAAAGAACTTGGGGAAAGATTAATTAGTATATGTAATAGTTTAGGGATAAATACTAAAAAAGTTGAATGTGAAAATAGAACTCCTGAGGTTCATACAAATATGACTTTAGCTTATGTATTAAAAAGTTTATTTGATTATCCCCTAAAGAAAAAATCTCATAATATTAATATATCTAATTTTGTTTTGAATTCTTGTGATGAATATATTTCTAAATTATTGAAAGGGTATTTTGATACAGATGGTTGTGTTGAGAAATCTCGGAGAGCGGTTACTATATCTTCTGTGAGTAATAAGATGATTGATGATTTACATTTATTGCTGTTAAGATTTGGGTGTATTTCAATTAAAGAAAAAGATAATGCAATAAGTATTTCTGGAGCTTCTGCTTTGAATTTTATGAAAAATATAGGGTTTGGTTTGAAAGAAAAAGAAGAAAAATTAAGGATGTTGTGTAAAAAAGTTTGTGGGGGGATTGTTTGTGATTCTGTGAAAGTTGGGAATAAAGTTATGTTAAGGAAAAGTTTGTTGAAAGATAGATGTGATGAAGATTTGGCTTATGTAGAAATAAATTCTATTGAGCAGGGATTTCAGGATGTTGTTTATGATTTTACAATTCCTGAAACACATAATTTTGTTGCTGAAGGTCCTATAATTCATAATACTGCTTTTACTGATAACTTACTTGCTGCTGCTGGTCAGATGGCGTCGAAAAATGCTGGGAATTTAGATGAAGGTATGGCAACTTGGCAACATTCTGATGAGCAAGAAAGATTAATGACTGTTGATTCTGCAAATGTTTCTATGGTTCATGAATATGAAGGTGAAGAATATTTAGTTAATTTGATTGATACTCCTGGACATGTTGATTTTGGAGGTAATGTTACAAGAGCTATGAGAGCTATTGATGGAACTGTTGTTCTTGTGTGTGCGAGTGAAGGAATTATGCCTCAGACTGAAACTGTTTTGAAGCAGGCTTTGAAAGAGAGAGTTAAACCTTTACTTTTTATTAATAAAGTTGATAGATTGATTAAAGAGTTGAAGATGACTCCTGAACAAATGCAGGCAAGATTTATGAAAATTTTTAAGGATTTTAATGATCTTGTTCATAAAATTGCTGAACCGGATTTTAAGGATAAATGGTTAGTTGATATTAATGATGGTAGTGTTGCTTTTGGAAGTGCAAAAGATAATTGGGCATTGTCTTTGCCTTTTATGAAAAAGAAAAATGTTAGTTTTAAAGATATAATTGATGCTTATAATAAACCAGAAGATGAAAGAAAAGCGTGGTTTTGGGATAAAGCTCCATTGTTTGAAGTTAGTTTAGATATGGCTGTTAAACATTTGCCTAATCCTGTTGATGCTCAAAAATATAGAATTCCAAAAATTTGGCATGGAGATTTGGAAAGTGATTTTGGAAAGTCTTTGTTAAATTGTGATCCAAAAGGAAAATTAGGTTTTGTTGCAACTAGAATTGTTATTGACCCTAAATCTGGAAAAGAAGTTACTGCAGGAAGAATTTTTTCTGGAACTTTGAAACCTGGAATGGATGTTTATTTGAATATGGCTAAGAGAGATGGAAAGATTCAGCAAGTTTTAATTTATAATGGGATTAGGCCTGAGCAAATGGAAGAGATTCCTGCTGGAAATGTTTTAGCTGTTTCAGGAGTTGATGCTGAAGCTGGAGAAACTATAACAGAAGGTGAGACAACTCCATTTGAAGAATTGAAACATATTTTTGAACCGGTTATTACTCAAGCTATTGAAGTTACTAGGTCTTCTGATTTACCTAAGCTGATTGAGGTATTGAGAAAAGTTGGGAAAGAAGATCCTTCTATTCATATTGAAATTAATGAAGAGACAGGTGAGAATTTGATGAGTGGAATGGGAGAACTTCATTTAGAGATTGTTGAGAATAGAATTAAGACAGAGAAAGGTGTTGAAGTTAAGACTTCGCCGCCAATTGTTGTTTATAGAGAGACTGTTGCAAAGGATGGGGCTGGAGAGGGGAAAAGTCCTAACAAGCATAATATTTTTGTTTTAGAAGTTGAGCCTTTGGAAGATAATGTTTGGAATGCTATTAAAGAAGGAAATATTAGTGAGACAAGATATAAAAAGAAAGATGAGAATTTGACTAATGCTCTTAGAGATTTGGGTGTTGAAAATGATGAGATAAAGCAGTATAGAGATGTTTACAAAGGTAATGTTTTTTTAGATAGAGTTAAGGGAGAGGTTCATATGCTTGAAGTTATTGAAATGATTCTTGATGCTTTTGAACAGGTTTGTAATGCTGGGCCTTTGGCAAGGGAACCTTGTACTAAGTTGAAAGTTTCACTTGTTGATATTAAGTTGCATGAAGATGCGATTCATAGAGGTCCTGCTCAAGTTTATCCTGCTATTAGAGATGCAATGCAATCTGCAATGAGAGCTGGGAATGCTTCTTTGCTTGAGCCTTTGCAGATTCAGTTGATTGAAGCTCCTAATGATTTTATGTCTTCTGTTACTAAATTAGTTTCTGCTAAAAGAGGACAATTATTAGATGTTAGTCAAGATGAAGTAGGTGTTGAAGTTAAGGGAAAGATTCCTGTTGCTGAAATGTTAGGGTGGAGTTCTGATTTAAGAAGTGCGACAGAAGGGCGGGGAGTTAGTTCATTAGTTGATCAGATGTTTGAGAGAATTCCTTCACAGTTGCAGGAAGAAGTTATCAAGCAGATTAGAAGTAGGAAGGGGTTGGCGGAGAATCAGTAATTAATAATTCTAAAATAATTAAATGTGTTATTTACCTGTTAAGACAATTGTAGAAAACTTATTTTTTAGTAGGGAAAAATTTTAAAAATAGTAAAAATCCATTTTTATGAGAGGAAATTAATTAAGTATACTTTCACATTTTAAATCCATAAATACTTATCATAAATAATATCCAAACACCCCATAAAATTATAGCAGAAATTATTCCTAAAACTATCTTTATCCAAATTTTTAATTCAAAACTGTTTAAAATGCCAAAAGAAAAAAAGAAAAAAAGTAATCCTGGTAGATAACCTAGAATAGTACCAACAAGACCAATCCCTGGTTTGAAATCTCCTAAAAATGATATAAATATAATTATGAATAAACTTATAATAATTAAAATTAAATTAAATGTTTTTATATATCTTTTTTGGTTTTGATTATTTAAATAATTTCCTAAATAAAAAAATTAACCAGGGATACATCTACCAGCAGAACATGTTTGGTTAACAGGGCATGTTGCAGGTGTTAGAGGTACACAGTTATTAGCTGAACAATCATATTGTACAAGATCATCATTTAAGTCACACATATCTGCATAGGCTGTTGAATTGTCACATGATCCTAAAATGCTTATGTTATTAATTAAATCTGTATCTGTACAAATTGAAGTTAGTGTTGTTTGAATACATGCTCCAGTTGTTAGGTTACATGTTGTAATATCTGTACATCCACATGATCTACAATTTCTAGTAAATGTTAGATTTGTGCTACAGTAGTATGGTTTGTTAGTTGAACAAGTATTTTTTAGTGTTCCATCTGAACATGTTGTTCCTGAGCCGCTGCTAGAGGTTGATGATGTTCCTGAGCCTGTTGAAGATGTTGAAGATGTTCCTGAACCAGATGAGGAAGTTGATGAAGTTCCTGAGCCTGTTGATGA
>JAHIVP010000017.1 GCA_018816335.1 Nanobdellota archaeon
CCACCCCTCCTCCCCACCTCCCCCTAACCACCCCTCCTCCCCACCTACCCCTAACCACCCATCCTCCCCACCTACCCCTAACCACCCATCCTCCCCACCTACCCCCAACCACCCATCCCCCCCACCTACCCCTAACCACCCCTCCTCCCCCCCTACCCCTAACCACCCCTCCGCCCCACCTACCCCTAACCACCCCTCCGCCCCACCTACCCCTAACCACCCCTCCTCCCCGCCCCCAACTCATCTAACTTAGTTCCAACCATATGTTGAATTCTCAACAAACTATCATCTCCTTCTCTTGTTTCTTTATATTCTTGAACTTTTCCGTTTCTTGTCGCTTTTATATTATAACTTGCAGAACCATTTCGTCTACCACTAGGATTAACTCTTTCACATTTAACAAAATAACTACTTGAACCTCCATCATCACTAAAACAACCAGAAACCTCTGTTTCACTTTTTCTTAATCTTTCAAATCCGCGTCTCTGTAATTCTTTATATATGTTTTCCAATAATAATAAAATCATTTTAATTACCGAGCAGAATCAGCTTGCTTCTGAGCTTCTTCTTTTTTCTTAGCAGCAAAACTCTCACCAGAACTTCCTTCAGAAGCTTTAATTAACTCATCAGCCAAACCTTCATAAATCTTAGTTTTCTTATTAAATGATTTATCATAAGCACCCTGAACCAACCATCTAATAGCCAAACTTATTCTTCTCGAAGGAGCAACATCAACAGCTTGAGGATATCTAGCTCCACCATATTCTATAACAGTAACTTCATCTTGAGGAGCAGAATTCTCAACAGCTTTAACAACAACTTGAATAGGATTTTTCCCTGTCTTCTTTTCAATAATCTCTAAAGCTTTCAATAAAATCTTTGTATTAGATTGATATTTCCCTGTTGCCTGAGATGTAATTATTTTATGCTTCTTCCCTCTATGCCCAGGAACCCCAATCATTCCAATCAATCTTTCAAGAATATTCATCTTAGCCTTTCCAAACTTTTCAGTATTTGTTCTACCATGACTCTTTAACATTAACCTTGAATCAAGTGAAATATATCTCTTCAAACCAGTATCCTCAACAACAACATCTTTTGTAGAATACTTATCAAAAATTAAAAACTCCATCTCATTCTCTTTCTTTGCTTCAATTTCCTTCATCTGATCTAATTCTTCTACTACTTCGACTACTTTTTTTCCTTCTTCTTTCATCTGATCTAATTCTTGTTCTGCTTCCATTTTTATGCTGTAACCCTCAATTCCATTCTGACTAAATCTCTCGCATCCTCAGCCATATTTTTTAATTGTTCTTGGGATAAATTCCTCGCCCCTCCTAAAAACAAAGCCACAGGGGCTACTATTCTTGCCATATATCTTTCTATAATTAAATAAGAATCACAATCTTGAGGTTTCCCTTGGCAAAATTGCTGAATATAATTTTTTGATTCTGGTGTAGGTTGTAATCTTAAATCTTGAAATGTAGGACATAGGGAGGTATTCATGTATAAACAATCCATTCTTTTAGTATCTGTTTCCCCCACCATCTTATCTCCTTCCCTTCCGAAGGTTTTTGCAAAGCATAATCTTCGTAGGTAACAAATTTATTTTAACTATCATCTTCTTCCCTTCTCAATCTTCCCACTAACTAATCTAGCCAACGGTTGATCATTTACTTTAATAACTTGAAACCTGATTCCAGGAATATCTCCTTTTGTCCTTCCCTTTGCTCCACCAATTCTTTCAATCATAACTTCATCATGTTCATCAATAAATTTCTGAGCTAAGTTCCCAGGAATAAAAGCACCAACTTGTCTTCCATTCTTAATCAACTGAACCTTGCAACATTTTCTCATCGCAGAGTTTGGCTGCTTAGCTTCTTTTTGAAACTTCTCAAGAACAATTCCTTTTGCTTGACTATCTCCTCCCAAAGGATCAGCTTTTGCATAAAGATTCAATTTTTGTGTTTTATATTTTTTAGAATTCCATTTAAACTTTTGTCTATTCTTCTTCATTTTTCTTGCGCCCATTAATCCCATTTTAAAGTATAATTAGATTAGAATTTTAGTTTAAAAAGTTATCGTGTAGTTAAATTTTCAAAATCTATTGGTTGTGAAGCTGGAGCTTCAATCATAACCTTTTCCCTCTTAGCTATATCCCAAACATCACCTGCAAGTTCAACTTCTTTTTCTTGTAAAAATCTATCATACATTCCCTGCACTTCTCTTGTTGCTCCTGCTTTTGCAAAATTTCTCGCAGCCTGTCTAAATAAACTTCTTTTATCATATTCACCAGAAGTTTTAGCACTTTCTAAAGAAATCCTACCTAATTCAAAATAATGATTTTTAGATGAAATATCTAAAGAAACACTTCTTCTATCAGAAGAACTATCATATGAAGAACTCCCACCACACCCTCCACCAACCGCTGCTAAAACCAAAGATAAACCAACTCCAATCAATCCACTTCTTTTTTTCATAAAACTATAGAGAATTAACCTATTTAAAATTAATTGAGATTAGAAATATATAATCAAACTATCTTCAACTTCTTCTCAAAAAACTGATCAGCAATATCCTGCATCTCCTGCAACCTAACCCTATTCCTCCCAATCAACCCAGCTTTATTCTGCCTACTTGCAGTTATAACAAACTCTCCATTTTCCAACTTAAAACTCTGAATCTCATAAGGGCTAACAATATCAGAAAAAAACTTTCCAGCTCCACTTTCATCACTTGGCATTGCAACAATCTTAATTCTCTTCCTCAAAGTCTCTGAAATCTTTCTAACATTTCTACCTTCTTTCCCAATTGCTTTTGAAAAAAATGGCTTTAGAACAGCAAAATAAATATAATTATTATAATTAAAACAATAATTAGTCCTAACTCTTGTAATCTTTTCAAAAAAATTCAAATACCTTATAAAATTTATATCTAAAACTCGTGTCATATTCTTATTTCTTCAATTTATTTTTTAACAACCTTCTTACTTTCCTTTTTCACAGAAACCTTTTTGTCATCTTTTATTTTTCTTGCAGGTTTTGCCAAAGGTCCTGTAACCTTAACAAGAAGTCCTGGCAACCCAGTTCCAACAGGAACAGGCTGATTCAAAATAATATTCTCAATTACCGACGCCAATTCATCTTTATCTCCTTTAATAGTCGCATTTACAAAATGCTTTATAGGAGTTTCAAAACTAGCCCTAGCTAAAATACTAGACTTCTGAGTAATTATCCCCATTCTTGTAACTCCCTTAACAACTCCAGAAGAACACATTGCATCAGAAATCAATTCCAAATGTCTAAAATCAATATCAAGTCCTTGAGAACTTATAACTTTAGAAATCTCATTTACAATAAGTTGTCTTGCAGCTTCAATACCTAAAACACTAACAACTTCATGAATATTATTTGAAAAAGTCTTATCCTTATTAACTCCTTTAATCTCAAAAATTTCTTTTAAATTACTTCCAGCTGTCAAAATAACATATTCTCTCTCTCTCTTAATAACTAAAACTTGAGCAATACCTTTAAGTCCTGAAATAATACTATCCTTAAGTTTAACTTTCAATTTATACAACTCTTTAAAATCCAAATCTTTATCAGAAATATACAAATTCTTATCTCTTACTTTAACACTCATACCATTCTGATTCAATCTTTCTGCAATGGAATTAACAGACAAATGAACATGTTTTATAGCTTCAGCATCTGTAATAATTTCAATCTTCTTCTCATTAAAATTAATCTTAATCTCAGAAACAATATCATCTAGCTTTGTTTCTTTAATTTTCTCAGCCATAATTTTAGCTTCCTTTTCATTATTATGCTGGCTATCTAAATAAATTTCCATTGAAGGTGTTGAAGGAAGTTTTCTTGCATCAAATATTTCAATAAGTCTAGGCAATCCTGTAGTAATCTGCATTTCAGCTACACCAGCGAAGTGGAATACATTCAAAGCCATCTGAGTTGAAGGTTCTCCAAATGATTGAGCAGTAACAATTCCTATTGCCTCACCAGGAGCAATCTTTCCATTCTTATGTAACTCAGAAACATCAATCCCATCTCCACCATACAAATACTGAATAATACTTCCTGAAGCATCTCTAACAGTTCCATCATATTCAACTTTCAAATCCTGCAAAGCATTTGCTAATCTTCTATACAAATAACCAGACTTAGGAGTTCTCAAAGCAGTATCCATCATCGCATCTCTTCCAGTAATAGCTCCAAAGAAAAATTCCTGAGGTTTCAAACCTTTAATAAATGATGACTTAATAAATCCTCTAGCCTCTGCACTTAAATCTCCTGGTTTGTAAAAAGATAAAGTTCTATTAGTATAACCAAACCCAATTCTTTTAGCCCACAAAGATTGCTGCCCAACATTACAAGCAATCTGAGAAATATGAAGAATATTCCCACCAGCCCCAGAAACAATCATTGAATTAACAGGATTATCTTTAGGAAATTCTCTTTTAACAACTTCCCCAATCTTAGTTCTAACTTCATTTAAAGTTTGAAGTATTTTCATTTCTCTTGAATCTTCTAATGATTTTCCTGGAATTCTATCTCCTTTTCCATCTTCATAATCTTTAATCAAACTATTTGTTTTATTCTCTGCATCTTCAATTATTTTATCAGAAGCTTCAAGTGTTTTTGCATCTACATTCAAATCTTCAAGTGAAATAGTATAACCAACATTTGATAAATGATTAGTTCCCAAAGCAAACAATTTCTTAATTGTATTAATAGTAGTTGTTCTATTTACTTCAGCATCTAACTCTTTAATTCCCTCTCCTTCTTCAACTCCTAAATATTTACTTGTAACCTCATTAGGAACTTTATCTCTTTTTGAAAATTTCTTAGGTAAAGCATTAACAATAATTTCTCTTCCAGATATAACACTTTTTGTAACTTCAGAAGAAGCTTCAACACCAGATTGATATAATAATTGCATAGCTTGATATTTAGAAATCTCACTCTTAGATAATAAATAATTTCCAGTAATTGAATCAGCATTACATCCTAATAAGTTCATTCCATTTTTAGGAGAAATTAAATTCTGATTTACATTCAATAAAACTTGAGCTTCTGATCTTGCTTCTTCATTTTGTGGAGAGTGAATATTCATTTCATCACCATCAAAATCAGCATTATAAGGAAAAATAACAGCAGGATGTATTCTAAATGTTCTATACGGTAAAATCTTAACAATATGTGCCATTAAACTAGGTCTATGCAACGATGGATGCCTATTAAACAAAACAACATCTCCATCTTGAAGATGTCTCTCAACAATATAACCAGGTTCAATCTCTTCCATAATTTCATCTTTCAAATCTTCAGTTATTCTCTTTCTCCTTCCATCAGGTCTAATAATATAATTAGCTCCAGGATAAGTTTCAGCAGATTTAATCAAATCTTTCAATAATTGTAAATTCATACTAGTAACAGGCTCAGCAACAGTAATAACCCTAGCAATTTCTTTTGGAACTCCAATCTCATTAAGTTTCAAATAAGGATCAGGACTAATAACAGAACGCGCAGAATAATTAACTCTTTTTCCAGCAAGATTATGTCTAATTCTTCCTTCTTTTCCTTTTATTCTTTCAGTTATAGTTTTCAAAGGCTGTCCACTTCTATGTCTTGCAGGAGGAATTCTCGCAATCCCATTATCAAAAAAAGTTGTAACATGATATTGTAACAAGTCCCACAAATCCTCTATAATAACTTCAGGAGCACCAGCATTCAAATTCTCCCACAATCTCTGGTTAGCTCTAACAATATCAGATAACTTATGAGTCAAATCATCCTCACTTCTTTCTCCACTCTCTAATGTAATAGAAGGTCTAACAGTAACAGGAGGAACCAACAACAAAGTCAAAATTCCCCATTCAGGCCTAAAATTTTCAGGATCCATTCCAATCATTTTAAGTTGATCATTTGGAATCTTCTCCAATGTATCTCTAATCTCATTTGGAAAAATTCTCTTTTTACCTTTCATAAAAGCAGAAGGTTTCTCTAACTTAACTTTCTCCTGAGGATTCTGACAATGAGGACACTTCTTTGTATCTTTAGCTTTTTTCATTCTTGCTGCAGCACTAGGATATTTTACTAAAATCTTATCATCAAGCAACAACTTTCCACAAGTATCACAAAAACTTCTCAAAAACATATCAATTATCGCAATATATTTTATATGAATTACAGGTCTAGCTAACTCAATACTTCCTGGATGTCCTAAACATTCTTTTAATCCACCACCACAAGTTCTACATCTAACTCCAGGATCAATAGCCCCTAAACGAAGATCCATCAAACCACCATCAACAGGAAAACCATCAACATCATAAAGTTCAGGAGTCACAACTTTAGCAGTCCCAATCTTTTTAATAATATCCGGACTAATCAAACCAAACTTCAACGACTTAATTTGTTTTTTTATTACTTCTTCCATTTTATGGTTTATCTAATATCTCCCCATGTTTACTTCGTATAAAAGAAGATACCAACATTCTAACATCCTCAGGACAATCATCATATCCATTACCACATTTACCTTCCGGATGTCTAGGACTACCGCAATATCCTTTATCATAAATTGGGCATATTCTTTCTCCTTCCATCTTATTCAGCATTTCCTCCAGTTTCTTCTAAATATGTTTTATCTAATTCTTCTTCAACACAAACCCCATGAGCACAATGAGTTTCATAATCAGTTCTACTAACATTACATCCTGAACGGTTTATCCTTGATTCACATTCTGCTGCAAACCTGTCACTAATATCTTCCATTAATTGAGGTCTTATTTGAGTTTCCATCTTATTCATACTTATTTTTCATTTCTAATTTAGTCATAATATGTAATCCTTGCAACTCTTCAAGCAACAACTTGAAAGCATAAGAAACTTCAACAGGTTGAATTTCATTAGTTCCACAAACAGCACAATGTAATTTATTCTTTATATGGTCCTTAATTCCAATAGATCCACACTTCGAGCAAATGTAAATATTAACTTTATCAGAATCATATCTTTCTTTCAATAACAATGAAGCTCCATGAGCAACAAGTGCTTGCTGTTCCATTTCTCCTAATCTCAAAGCTCCACCTCGAGCTCTTCCTTCAATTGGCTGTCTTGTTAGCAAAGCAACTTTTCCAGAAGCTCTTGCATGCATTTTATTCCCAACCATATATTTCAATTTCAAATAATACATATTTCCAATATAAATTTTAGCTTTCATTTTCTTTCCAGTAATAGCATTATACATTGTCTCTTTACCATCAAATCTAAATCCAAGATTTTTTAATTTATTTTCATACTCTTTAACATTATGCTCATCAAAACCAGTCGCATTCATAATTTCTCCTGATAAAGCTCCAACCTTTCCAGCTAATAACTCCATCAAATATCCAATACTCATACGTGAAGGCAAACCATGTGGATTGAAAATCAAATCTGGCTTAACACCTTTTGATGTAAATGGAATATCTTCTTCAGGAATAATAGCTCCAACAATTCCTTTCTGACCATGAGGACTCGAAAACTTATCTCCAAGCTCAGGAATTCTTTCATCTCTAGTTCTAGCCTGAACAACTTTATTTCCCTCATTATCTTCTGTAACAACAACCAAATCAACAGTTCCTTTTTCTTCTTGTCTAATAACAGAACTACCTTCTTTCCTTGTCTTAATTGAAATTTCTCTAGCTTCACTCAAAAACTTAGGAGGAGTTGTCTTCCCAATAATAACTTCATTCTGATCTAATTTTGCTTCTGGATAAGCAACACCATCATCTTCTAAAAATCTATAACTTGTTTCAGTTCTATATCCAGAAACATCTTTCTCTGGAATTGTAATCTCATCACTCAATCCTCCAGGATAATTAATCTGAGTTGAAGCATAAGGTCTAAAATAAGTTGACCTTGCTAATCCTCTTTGAACACTTCCCATATTCAAAACCACAGCATCTTCCATATTATAACCTTCATAAGTCATTACAGCAACAACCATATTCTGACCAGCAGGATAAATATTCAAAGTATCATAAACAAAACTTCTAACCAAAGGTTTTTGAGGATAATGTAAAATAGAAACATCTGTATCCATTCGAACAGGAAAATTAGCAGCATAAATTCCCAAAGCCTGTTTTTGAGTCTTACTTCCTCTTAATAATCTAGAAGACTGATTATGATTAACAAATGGAATCAAAGAATTAACTAATCCTAAGAACGCAATTGTATCAACCTCAACATGAGTATTCTCTTCTGTAATATCTTTCTTATTCGCAGCAACAAAAGCATTTTCCTCTTCACTAGCATCAATATATTCAATAATTCCTTTTTTCAATAAATCTTCCCATTCAATTTTCTTTTCTTTTAATTCTTTCTCAACATTTTCTGTTAATCTAGAAATCCCACCTTCAACAATTACCATAGGTCTCATAACTCTTCCTGTCTCTGTTGAAATTAAAATTAATTTATTAATACCATCTAACTTAACACTCAAATCTTTAGGAAACTCATTTATTCTTCTTTTTACTCTAATACTTTTAACAAATTCCTCTCCACTATCAACAGTTCCAATAAACTTTCCATTATAAAAAATATCAAACTTCTGTTGTGCCTGCCCTTCCTTTTCTTTAATCATCCCAAAATTAATTAAATCATTTAACAAAATTTCTTCATCAAATTCAATATCAGTTGAAACTCTTGACATCAAACTCAAGTTCTTTCTTAACCCAATCTCAGTTCCTTCAGGTGTTTCAATTGGACAAAATCTTCCATAATGAGTTGGATGCAGTGTTCTAGCTAAAAAATTCTCTTGCTCTCCAGGTAACATACTTGAAACTCTTTGCAATTGAGAAATCATTGCCAAGTGATTTGTCTTATCCATATTCTGTGTAACTCCACTTCTCTCTCCAATCCAATTTCCAGTTGCTACAGCACTTTCAATTCTATGTGAAAATAAAGTAGACTTAGCAATTGTCTTAATACTATAAAATTTCTTTCTCTTAGCAACTTTTTTCAAAGTATACTGAATATCTCTAACTAAAATATTCAAATTAACTCTAAACAAATCAGACAACAAATCCCCACTTAATCTAACTCTCTTATTAGCATAATGATCTTTATCAGTCAACTTCCCAGGATTATTTTTAGCAATATAAAATTGTTTAATTAATTTACAAAGTGTAACAGCTTTCTGCATTCTATCTTTTTTCTCCAAACCAATATGTGGCATAAAATATGAATCTATTCTTTGCTTAACTCTATCAAGAATTTCTTTCTTTGTTCCTTGCAACGAACTTTTCTCTGCAATTTCCATCAAACCATCTTCAGAATTATGAATTGAAGCAAACTCATACAAATTAACAATAAAACTATCAGACTCATTTGAAATTAATCTAGAAATATCAGACTCTTTTTCCATTCCTAAAGATTTCAATAAAACAATCGCAGGAATATTTTTAAATCTTGAAAATGAAGTTTCTAAAATACCCTCTTTAGTTTCTGTAATTGAAATTGGAATTCTATAAGCTCCTCTCTTTGAAAATAATCTCAACATTATATTACCTTTTGATTTTTCAATAAAAGGTTGGTTCTCAGCCAAATCCTCTGTCATAACTATTGCTCTCTCATTACCATTAATTATAAAATAACCTCCAACATCTAATGGATCATTATATTCTTTTTCCAAATCTTCTTTTGACATACCATAAGTATTACAAATATTACTCTTTACAATAACCGGAATTCTACCAACTTCAACATCATGGCTCTCAAACTGATTTCCTTGTTTAACATTAATTTCTAAAAATACAGGAGCAGAATAAGTCAAATTTCTTAACCTCGCTTCAGCAGGTGTGATATTTGTTGTACTTCCATCAGCCTCAATAATATTAGGTTTTTCAATCCTAATCTTTCCCAACTTAATTTCTATCTCATCATTATCCAAACTTTCAGATAACGCATCAACAATGTCCTGCATTCTTCTTCCAATAAAATCATTATAAGAAATAATATTTGACTCTACCAGCGAATGCTTTTCCAAATATTTTTTAATAACAATATGTTTATTCATTAGACAACAATCCTATAATAAATATTTATCTTATCATTTAATTTTCTCTCTATTTTTATAACATCTCCAACTTCACAATTTTCAGGCAATCCAGGATCTTCTTGATTTATCTTTGGTAATTGAGAAAGCGCAACATTTAGTTTTTTCAATAGAGCTTCTAGTTCTTCTTTTTTTAATTTAGAATGTTTTGGCTGAAGTGTGTGCATCTTTATTTGGTGGAAAATAGTATTTACTACAACTTAATGATACAAATCTAATCAAAAATACCCTTAAAAACCTTTCTGTTTTATATAAAACAAGCTAAAAAAGACTATTCAGAACAATTCACTACTTTTTCCACATTCTATATGTTATACATAAGACTAACTTATATTTAAATCTTACTCATGTAAGATTTATCAAATTCTAGATGGAAATACAAGAAACCGTTTGAGGTGTCTTGAATATAAATGTTGTGAAACAAATCTTAAGAATCAACCCAAACTCGTGTTGCCATATGATAAACAGCATTTCCTCTTCCATCAGTTTCAGAATCAAATACTCTTTTTGAGATATCCCATCCTCCCCAAGTTGTCATTCTTCCTACTGGTCTATATTCTGTTCTAACAACATCAGGAACTAAAGCATATCCCTCATCAATATCTGTAGCAACACCTAATTGAACTAATTTTTCAGCTAATTGTTCTTTTGTATATCTAGGTTCAGGGGTTTTTCCGTGTACAATTCTATTCAAAAATCCTTGGCTAGGAGCAAGAAAGTTTCTAGAAAATTCCCACAACAATCTCTGCTTTGTGTCACTACTAACTAAATCAGGATCTCCATGCTGTTCACATAATCTATCAGCTAATTGAGGTGCTTGTGTTGTTGCCATATTATCCCTTTAAATTAATACTATATAAAGTTTTGCTTTTAGAAAAATGGTCCCGAAGGTGATATCAACCTCGCTCGCCTTTTTTTAATTAACTCAATACTTCAAATATTTCCAATTAATAACATTATCAAATATTTTTGATTAATATATTTTCTTAAAATTTTTCCTCAGCGCAAGCCAGGAAAAATTTAGGGCGGGGTGGCCTATAAATAAATCTCTAAAAAATGGCCCCGAAGGTGCTCCTTCCTTCACTCGTTAGTCAATTGTATCTCCTCGTGAAAAAACTCGTTGAACCTAGAACCTCCTGCGGGTTCTAGTTATTCCAGCATCCAGAACCTAGGTTCTCTTGCTTCGCAATTCACTCCTATGTTCAAATCCGAATCTAAATTCTATTTCGCTTTGCTCAATAGATTAAATGGCCCCGAAGGGATTTGAACCCTCGACACCTAGCTTTCTCCTCAGTGGGTTTTAACCCGCTGTTTTGGGAACCTTTTTTAAAGGTTCAGTAAAAGGCTAGTGCTCTAACCAGGCTGAGCTACGGAGCCACGTTTGCAATCTCATGAAATTGTATACAAGACGCCCCGGCAGATTGCGTGCGTGGAGCGCCATCCGTTTGTTTTGGTCCGTAGCGAACCTTATCTATAAACTGGGTTCCAAAGGGTGTCCCTTTGATGAGCTACGGAGCCACGTTTGCAATCTCATGAAATTGTATACAAGACACCCCGGCAGATTGCGTGCGTGGAGCGCCATCCGTTTGTTTTGGTCCGTAGCGAACCTTATCTATAAACTGGGTTCCAAAGGGTGTCCCTTTGATGAGCTACGGAGCCACGTTTGCAATCTCATGAAATCGTGGACAATTATGCCCCCGAACTTATACAACATTACTATCTGAACATTCTGCCCCGACATGTTGTATGAGTGAGTATAGATTGCGTGCTTGGTATATACAAAATTAATAGATAAAATTCCTTTTTAAAATTTCGTATTACAGAGAACCTCTTCCTCCTTTTTCCATATCACGAGTTGCAGGATCTAAATAAATAAATTGTTTATCACTTGAGATACCCACACCAGGAGATTTTTTTGTAGCTTTATTTCTAAACCTTCTCTCACACCACCCCTGCCATCTCCTATCTATCTTTTCCAACCCCTCCAAAATCCCAGCAAGCAAATTAAATGTTCCCTCAACACCTCCATATATCGCTCGAGAACAATATTCTCCATAATTACTCGGTCTAAAACAATAAAACAAATCAGAAACTTTTACTCCAAATAATCTTCTATCTTCCATAATTTCATAATAAAATCACCCTTTTTAATTATTTACATAGAATCAAAACCAGAATGAAAAACAATAAAAGCTCCACCTAAAACCACTTTCCAAAATCCACCATTCATCATAGAATGAAATTTCAAAAACATCTCATCAAATCTACTTCGCAATCCAACTGTTGTCTCTTTTGTTATCATTGTTACTCCCCCTAATTACTGGGTCATAAAATTAAAACTTTTTCCTTTATAAATATTTTCCTAAAAATTAAACCGAACTTATGATTTTTTCTGATTTAATCGTCGGTAATGTCCTTGAGGGTCATGACGCATTCCAGCAGCACTTGTCAATGCAGTGTGAATCCCACATACAATATATACAATCCCCATCTTAATTTTATCAACAAGTTTCTCAAATCTTCCAGAACTTTCAGTCAAAACATTTTCTATTCTATCCACACAAATATATCTTTTCATAATTATCTTAACATCTCTTCAATTTTTTTTTCAATCTCAAATTGATGCTTACACCCACACATTCTACATACTTCTATTCCTTCTTTAAACAAAACCAAAGCAGGCAAATTAGAAACCTTAAATTTAGAAACAACTTCATAATTATCTTCAACATTAACACGACAAAATTTTATTTTGTCTTTAAACTTTTCAAAAATCTCCTCAATAATCGGCTCTTGAGTCAAACATTGCATATGCCACTCTGCAAAGAAATCAACTAATGTAACTTTACCTTTAATTGCTTCATCAAACTGCGACTGCTCAGCAATCTCTTCAATCTCAACCATTGTATATTTCTATTTGAACTAAGGAATTCCACTCGGCTTTTATTCACTCGAGGAATTCCGAGGTGATCAAGAACTATTTCATGATGGTTCTTGACATTATTAATTTTAATAGTCATTATAGATAAACTCTAGAAAATTATCTTATTAATAAAGGTATCGTTATAACAAAAGTCCTTCCAATTCTAAAATTCTATTAACCCAATAATCAGACTCATCACTCTCCCCCTTAACATAACAAGTTTTAATTCCTAGATCTCTGCAAGGTCTAATATCTCTCTTAATTCCATCACCTACATATAAAACTCTCTCAGGAGAAACACTTCTCAGCCCTAACCACCTTTGATATATTGATCCATCTAATTTATTTCCATCTTCTTTACATAAAACATGTCCAAAAATATCTTTAGGAATTCCTAATCTTTCTAATTTCTGAGAAGTAAGAACTCTTCCAGATCCAGTAACTAAATCTATTTGATATCTTCCTCTTAATCTCTCTAACATTTCTCTAAGTTCAGGATTAGGATTTATAAATTCTAAAATATCAGCTTCTTCTAAAGAACGCTGAGCTAATTCAACAGCATCAATCTTATGTCCATGATTTTCAGCAATAGTAGCAATTGTCTTAGAACCAGAACCAATTTGAGCATAATGTGTTTCAAATAATTTTCTCGTATATTCAGCAGTAACACCAATAACTTCAGATAATCTTCTACACATCTCTTCTCTAATTATATTATTAATCTCAGAACCTACTGGATACAAAGTCCCATCCAAATCCAACCCAACAACATCAAACTCCAAGTTTCTCTGTGTCTGGTCTGAGGTCCCCACTTTTTATACCCCCACTTGGAAATAATCTGTATAGATTCTTATAACCTTTACCTTCTATAACATCTATCTTATCTTTTCCCCCACCATCTGGCCTATCAGGAATTATATCTAGAAGAGCATAAGGTTTAGGAGCAGCATAATAAGGATAACCAAATTTAGGTCCATCAATTAATAAAACTTTTTGAGTCCTATCATTTTCAACAGCAGCATGGATTCTATGAGACCCATCACAAATCAAAGGAACCCTCGGAACTAGCTGAGCAGCAAGAGCAACATAATCCTCAAATTCCAAATCCAACAAAGCAGGATTTAAATTATGTCCTTCAGTTTGCATCAACTTTCTAACTTCATCATTAATTAATTGCTCATAATCTAATCTTCCATTTCTAAAAGCAAGAGGAACAACTTCAACAACAGGAGGAATCAAAGTCCACTGAGTTACTTCTCCACTATCATCATAAGCATCGTAATCAACACCTCCATCTAAATTAAAAATATCAATTCCATGTCCAACAAAAAGCTCTGCCATTTTATTAACCCTATCAAGATGTGTTCTATAAACAGTTGGCTGTGGTGTAAATATTTGTTGTCTGATTTGAGAAGGACTTAAATCCAAAGCCTGAATCCTAGCACCTTCATAAATCTTAACATCAGAAAATCCTCTTAACTTCACCTCATTTAATCTTCTAACAAGCTCATCAAATCCAAACCTATTTGTAATCTCAATCTTAGTCACTACCATCCACATCACCTCTTGGAACATAATGTCCAACCTCTTGTCCAATTCTTCTTATCTTCGCAGCTTCAGCTTCAAACTCAGGCCCTTTCATATAATTTCCAGTTTGAGCAACAACTTTCTTAATAACTTCAGCTCTAACACTATCAACATAATCTTGAACAAAAGTTCTATCAAAAGCCCTATGCTCTATTCCTTCTCCTCTACCTTGAGAAGCTTTCAATCTTTCTAAAAATCCTTGTAACAATTGTTGATTTTTTGCAGTTACATGATAAGAATTATTAGAATCAACCATCCTTCCATTTCTTAACCCCATTCCAGTTCTTTCATTAATTCCATCCCTAACATGGCATTGTAATGTATGCATCCCATGCATATTCATAACCGCTGCAATCATAGGATTCCTGCTTCTAAACTCATAATCCATTCCTAAAACAGGTCCATCATCAGAAGGAGTAATTCCAAACCAAATCCTCTGCAAACAAGGAGTATCTTTTGTTATTGTATCTCTCTCAGGAACCCAAGTAATTCCTTGTGCTTTTCTTGTAGTAGGTCTTTTAGCTAGAGCTTCAACAATATATTTTAACTGATCTAATGGAACACCTTCATCAGTAGGATAACCAGTAAATCTTTCATTATAAAGATAATCCCATTTTGTATCATCCGGATCATTTAAATCTTTAATCCAAGAATTTTTAGCACCCATAATTTCCATCTCATATTCAAACAAATCTTCTAATCCTGCTGTCATTGACTTATGAGCTAATAATTGAGAATCAGGATTTGCAATAACAATTGTCATCCTAGAATCAACTTGCATCTTCCCTTCATCTTTAGGATCCTCCCTCCTATACCAATAACCATTATTATTCAATTCAACAATAGACCTTTCCCAAGCTTCAGGAATACTCTCACCTTCAACTTGCAAAACAGGCAAACCATTATGTCCAACATTCATATTAATATCTATAATACTTCATTTATAAAAATAATTGTGATAGAAAACAACTATTCACCACGCCCATTCCCCACCTCAACCAATAAATACTAACCCTTCTCCCAATTTCACTAAACTCACAACTTAATACTTAATTACTCACCACGCCCATTCCCCACCTCAACCAATAAATACTAACCCTTCTCCCAATTTCACTAAACTCACAACTTAATACTTAATTACTCCCCACACCCATTAGGACTAACCCAATCACACTCAGGACAAATTTCTTTACAACTCCCCTTCTTAATTAATCTAACCCCACAAACAGCACAAAATCCTCCCTTTTCTTCCCGAGAGTTTGCAGTCTCATGATATTTTGAACTAGCTGCCCCGGCAGACTGCGGGCTCGAGGCCCCCAAATTTTTCTTATCCTTATTAACTTCTCCAACTTCAGGAGGTTCAAAAGCATTCGCAACAACAGAAGGTTGTCTATACAAATCAGAATCAATAAAAGTCTTTTCTAAATAATTTCCAATATAATCTATAATAGACAAAGCAGTTTTAATTTCAGGATGTCCTTCTAAAACAATTCCCAAAGGATCAAATCTCTGTCTTTTAAATTGCATAATAATTTCTCTCAAAGGAACACCATATTGCAAAGATCTCGACGCTAAAACTCCAACAGTATCCATCAACCCTCCAATTGTCGAACCTTCTTTAGACATATTAATAAAAAACTCTCCAACACCTCCATCATCATATAATCCAACAGTCAAATAACCTTCATGCCCTCCAATATTAAATTTATGAATAACAGCTTTTCTTTCAAGTGGCATCTTTTTTCTAACAGGACCTCCCATCACACTTTTAGTTACTAGCTTTTGTTTTCCAACAGTTAAAGGTTGCCTTCTCTTACTCCCATCTCTATACATAGCAACAGCTTTCAATCCCATTTTCCAAGCTTCAACATATAAATCAAAAACCTCTTGTTCAGTTACTTGATTAGGTAAATTAACAGTTTTAGAAATAGCTCCAGATAAAAAAGGTTGAACAGCAGCCATCATTTTCAAATGCCCATGCGGAATAATAACTCTTTCACCACACGAAATCGCACAATCAAAAATCCCTAAATGCTCTTCTTTAACAATTCCACAACCTTCAACACAACTATTTTCCAACACATAATCTGTAATATCTTTTATTTCCTTTTCATCATAACCTAATTTCTTCAAAGCATGTTTAACAGTCTGATTAACAATTTTCAAAGTCCCACCTTCAGCTAACAACTTTGTTTTAACCAATCCAATATCTGGCTCAATACCTAAAGTATCGCAATCCATCATAAAACCAATTGTTCCAGTAGGAGCTAAAACAGTTGCTTGCGCATTTCTAAAACCAAACTTCTCTCCCCTCTCAACAACAGTTTCCCAAGTTTCAACAGCAGCATTATAAACATTAATAAAATTATATGGCAATTTATCAATATCAATACCACTCAGTGCATCTCTATGTTTTTTAATTACATTCATCATAGGTTCTTTATTTTTCTCAAATTCTTCAAAAGTTCCAATATTCTCAGCCATTTCTGTTGAAGTTTCATAAACCTTAGCAGTCATCAAAGCACTAATAACAGCAGCAACAGCCCTTCCTTCATCAGAATCATAAGGCAAACCTAAATCCATTAACAAAGCACCTAAATTAGAAAAACCCATTCCCAAAGGCCTAAATCTATTAGAGTTCTCAGCAATTTTTGCAGTTGGATAAGAAGAATTATCAATCTCCAAATCCTGAGCAATAGCAGTAATCCTAACAGCATTTCCAAACTTATCAACATCAAAATCATCTTTCTCCATAAATCTCAAAAGATTCAAAGAAGCTAAATTACAAGCAGAATCATTAACAAACATATATTCACTACAATTATGAACTGTAATCCCATTAGCAACAAAACTATGACTGATTGGTTCTGTTAAATCATAAACTTTTTCCTCACCTAAATATTTCAAAGAACTCACAGAATCAATTGGTTTATCTTCATAAAAAGAAACATTTGTATTCATTATTTTTAATTTCTCGTTTTTATATGACTCTGGCATAAAACCAATTAATTTTTGAAACTTTATTCTCCCATTCCGTGAAACTCTTAATGAATGAATCTCTCTAACTTTATATTCTTTTAATCCTCCTTTTCCATCAGGTAATAAAGAAACTTCTTTTCCAGCCCTTCTATTTTTATAAATCTTTGATTTAATTCCAAACCCAGATAAAAGAATTTGAACATCTTTTAATAATCTCAAACTTGTAGAATCTAAAGAAATATATTGAGACTTCTCTCCATAATTTGCTACAGTTCCATCAGCAGTAAATAATCCCTGCAAAACATATTTTTGTTCTCCTAAATTTAATCCAAATATACTTTCAGATAAACATTTTTCATGAGATTTTAATTTTAAATCAACATATTCTGAAAGTTTATTTATTACAGTATTGTTTGTTATAGAATACTTTCCAGAAGTATTTGTTATTTGAACAGTTGCAGGAGAATTTTTATGAGTCATTCTTTCATAATTCTCAGCAACATAATTAGCAAATTTATTCAAAATAGATGATTCATTTTCTTTATGCATTGTTAATTGGATTCCTCTTTGGTTATTTATTTTTCCTCCACATCCATCTCCTAAATAAAATCCAATCATCTGATAAAATTCTTTATTCTCTATCTCACTAATCTCAGCAACTTCTGTTTTTGGAAGTAAAACAAAATCATCTTTAGTTAATTCACAAGCTAAAACAAAACCACGATTAATTGTGAAAACTTTATGATCTCCTGTTAATTTAATTTCATACCCAGATTTGGTTTCTAATTTATACACCTGTTTTATTCCAGTTTCAAAAGAACCAACTATTTGAGATTCAACAATATTACCCATATTTGTTAAGATAGTTGTCTCATTGTCTAATAATTTATCTATTCTAATCCATCTACCTTCTTTTGTTAAAACTTTTGTATCTCCAGTAACACAAGGATTAGACGCATTAATAGGAGCAGAATTCGGACACGTATGCCACTTATTTATTGTATCATGAAACTGCATACCAGGATCACCACAATCAAAAGTTCCTTTAGCAATTTTTTCCATTAACTCTCTAGCTTTATATCTCGGCATCTCATCTTTCATTTCTTCACATTTAACAGGAATTGTTTTCCAATCTTCATCTTGAATTACAGCATTCATAAAACCATCAGTAGCTCTCACAGATAAATTAGCATTTTGAAAAGCAACAGTATCAGTAGCTTCAACACCATCTAAATCACAATTATCCATCAACAAATGAATCTTCTCTTCTTCTCTTGATTTAGCTTTTATAAATTCTAAAATATCTGGATGGTCAACTCTTAAAGAATCCATTTTAGCAGCTCTTCTTGTTTTTCCTCCAGATTTAACAATTCCAGCAACTCTATCATAAAACATTAAATAAGCTAAAGGCCCAGATGGCTTGCCACCTCCAGATAGTTTTTCTCTAGAAGACCTCAAAGTTGATAAATCACTTCCTGTCCCACTTCCATGCTTAAACAAAATAGCTTCATTAATAGCAAGTTGCATAATACTCTCCATAGTATCATCAACCCCTTGAATAAAACACGCAGAAGTCTGAGGATATTTATATTCTCCTCCAATTGGCAAATCAATCACACTACCATCATGAATAATAAACCCATCTTTTTTTTCATTTTTACCTTCAGTAATTGTATCAACACCAACATTAAACCATGTAGGAGAATTAAATGCCATGTGCTGATTCAAAGTCAACCAATTAACTTCATTTTTAAATTTCTCTGCATTTTCAACATCAAAATATCTATCTTTCAAACCCCAATTTGTAATTTTATTAGAAACTCTTTCAATTAATTGCTGAATAGATTTTTCTCTTTCCTCTTTCCCTATCTCTCCATAAAAATATCTCGAGACAACAATTTGTGTAGCTAACTGACTCCAAAAACTAGGAACAGAAATATCTTTCTGAATAAACAAAACACCTCCTCTTTCATCAGAAATCTGTGCATCTCGTTTTTCCCATTCAACATTTTCAAATACACCTTTATGAGAAAAATAATTATTAATTTTTAATCCACTTCCAACAATCATTGAGGAAGTTAAAACAAGGCCTTCATCTTCTGGATTCATTCTATATAACTACCTCCTTAATTCCCTTCTTAAAATCATTTACATCCTGAAAATCCATATACACAGAAGCAAATCTAATATAAGCAACCTTATCAACTTTTTTTAATCTATCCATAGTAAATTTTCCAATTAACTCACTCTTAATCTCACTCTTCCCTCTTTTCCGAACTTTATCTTCAATAATATTTACATTCTTTTCAATAATTTCGTGACTAATATCTCTTTTCTCACACGCCTTAATCAATCCCAACAACAACTTATCTCGATTAAAAACTTCTCTTCTTCCATCTTTCTTAACAACAAACAAATCACTTTTCTGAACATCTTCATAAGTTGTATATCTTTTTTTACATTTCAAACACTCCCGTCTTCTCCTAATCAAATGCTTAGAATCTCTTTTATCTGTAACTTTACTATCATGATGCTCACAATATGGACATTTCATTATACACCTCTACATACAACATATTGTATACATAAAATAATCATACACAATTGATTGTAGTTTTATACAAAAAATAATTCACTACACTATATAAATATTTTTGTTCTCAAGTCACTATGTTTAAACGAAACTTATTAATTCTCTCCGTCGATAGAGTAGACTTTTCTCAAAACCTTCTTAATATTTTCTTCTTTATGTGGCCAATCACATCCAGAACAATCCCAAATACGCCCAGTTGTTAATTTATCACTCAAATGCCACCCCCCCTTCTCATTATTAATCTTACACCCTCCCTCTTCTTTATCATTTTCATAATGAGGACAATAACACAAAAAACAATTCATATCAGCTAAACCAATCGCATGACATTTATCATTTTTAAAACAAGGACACCATTCAGGATCACTAACCTTCAACTTCCCATATCTAAACTTATCAACAACTTTATCAATATGTTTCTCTATCCACTTTTTTGTTTCAGCTTCCATAATCATATATATATATTTAATTTAAATAATCTTCTATAACTAATCTATTAATCTGACCAATAGTAACCCTATCTTGAAATCTTCTTCCATTAACAAATTCCAAAAACAAGATAACCGAGCTTCGAGGTTATCGAGTTGGGGTGGGGGGTTTCCAAACTCAAAAACATTTAAATAATATAAAAACTTTATCAAAAGGAAAGTGCGCCAGAAAACCTTGGTTGTCTGGCATAAAAGAGGAAATGGCAGAAACATTAAGTTCAACAATAGCTGAAATATCTGGACTAGAACCAACCTTATTCTTTATCTTAATGGCTTGGATTATGGTTTGGAAGGGGTTAGCAATGTGGAGAGCAGCTAAAAGAGACAGCAAGATTTGGTTTGTGATATTCTTAATTTTCACCACAGCAGGAATCCTTGAAATTTTATACATCTTCATCTTCTCAAAAATGGGTGGAGAAAAAACAGTTGAACAAATTAAGAAACCAATTTCTAAGTCTAAAAAGAGAAAGAAATAATTTATCTTTAAATTTAATCCCTGTTCCAAGGAGCAACATCATAATGTGCTTCACTAAAACATTTTACCATAGTCTTAAGAATATCAGTATAAGCAGTTAGTTCCCCGCTTTTTATCCTTTCCCCCACTTTAGTTCTATTAGGCAATATTTCTCCAGGTTTAGCATCATGATATCTTAGAGTTTGACCCTGTGCAACAGCAAAAGTAAATGATCCTCCCGCGCGCGCTGCAGGTAATTCAAAACCCACTCTTCTGTCAGGCGAAGTAGTAATTGAAATCCCAATAAGAAGACTTCCAACATCTGTTTCAACAACTACATCTAATATATTTCTAATCTCAACAATGCTTCTAATAGGATGTGCTGGAAAATAGGCCATAACAATTTATATAATTATAAGTTATTTAAACTTTTATATGCTGTGATATAGATGTTCACTTACCTTCATTTTACAAATCTTTCAATAAATTATTTTAGATTTAACAACCCCCTATCAAATTAAATTTTTCTATTAATAAATTTCTTAACGAAAATCTGTGACAAAGTCCAGATTTGAGATTTTTTTATTAACCAATTCTTTTATTAACCACATATTTAATCAAATCTCCCAACAATCTATTTTGGAATTAATAAAAACAATTTCTTTGCAAATATATTTTAATTTGTGCAAATAAATTGCAAGGGTGGAGGAAAAAATTCATCCTTATACTGATTAAATTTTACTACCCAACATCTTACACTTCTTACAAATCTCTCCCCTACTAGGCTCCCCACAAACCTCACAATACTTCACCTCAGAACTAACTTTCTTATCTTTCATCATCTCCAAATTATTATTAACAATATTCAATTTCTCTTTACCATCAACTGTATTCAAAAACTTTCTAGTCTTAATTCTATAAGAATCTAAAGCACAAGGACACGGTTCAGAAATATGTTCAATCTTTTTATCCAAAGCAAAAGTCCTAACATCATCTTCAGGAATAAAAAACAAAGGCTTAATCCTAGGCACAAATTTCTTATCAACAACAACCCCAACAATTGGTTTACTATTAATACTCAAATCTAAATTTCCCTTAAAAAAATTCATCAAAACAGTCTGAGCTTCATCATCTAAATTATGTCCAGTAGCAATCTTATCTGCCTTCAACTTTCTCGCCTCTTTATTCATAACCCACTTCTTCACAACACCACAAACAGCACAATTATTCAGCTTCTCCTTACTCTGCACCCCAGTCCTAATATAACACATACTCCCTCCCTGCTCCTTTCTCATCTCATAAACATGAAGCTTAACATCAAGCTCATCACATAATTTTCTAATAGAATCTAAACATCTCTCACTATATCCAGATATTCCCAAGTTAATATGAAAACCTTCAACTTTATATCCAAATTTCTTCAACAAATACAAAACACTAGAACTATCCTTCCCTCCAGAAAGCGCAACTAAAACTTTATCTTTTTTAGAACAAAGTTTATACTTCTCAATAGTTTGTTTAACTTTATTGGGAATTTGTTTTATGTTCATGTTAAATAAAGAAATTTTCAACTTCTTGTTTTTTTAATTTTACAAATTTATCACAAACTTTTTTTAAATGAAAAGAGAATTTATTCTCAAATCCAATATCTTCAACTTTCTTTCCAATCTCTTGCACAGCTTTAATTGCCGGAACAAAATCTCCATCAGAAGAAACTAAAATTGCAGTATCATAAGCTTTATTATATCCTAATTTAACCATATCAACAGCAAGATGAATATCATCTTCTTTAACTTGATAAATAGTTTTTCCTCCAATCTTTACTTTTTGCATTCTACACAATACTAACTTAAAATTAGGCATCTCTCTCAACTTTTCAAAAAATCTTTGTTGAGCTCTATAAGCTTTGTTATCTTTATTTCTATCTAAAGGACAATTATAATAATAAACTCTAATTAAAGTTCTGGCTCCCACAATATTTTTCAGGAATTTTGAAAAATTAAATTCTATCTGTTTTTGATCAGGACACAAGTTTTTGACTAAATGATATAAATTACTTCCATCAATAAAAACTATAACTTTTTCTATTTCTTCACCCATATAATTTTATTGAAATAGAATTAATAAACTTTTAGATATAAAAACCTAGGGTTGCTAAAAAGCAAGCCTAGGGGGTATATAATTATTATATAATTCCATCAAATATAAATGTTTCTATTACAAAGAATCAAATGGACTTTTAATACTTACCATTCTTTTTCCAGAATTATAAATAAAAGTAAATATAAAATTTCAATCCACTGAAAACATTATAAACATCATTTCTTTGATTCTATTAACATAATCCCAGGTGATCCGCAAGGGTTGCCTGATGATTTAAGATTTATTATTCTCTCTATAAAAAAACTTATTTGCTGTTTTTTTATTAATAAAACTAAATTTGTCTGATTCATTAAGCAAATTTCTTGAAGCTAATTCATCAAAAGAAATAACCTCAACTTTTTTGTTTTTGTTCTTAACATATTTTAACAAAGGAGCAAAATCCCCATCTCCTGAAAATAGAATTGCTTTATCATATTTATTTTCCCACGCATCATTTAACATATCTAAGGCTAAATTAATATCATCACCCTTAATTGTATAATATTCTTCATCATCTTTGTTAAATCGTTTTTGTCTTTTACATAATATAACTTTGCATTTGGTTATTTTCTTTAATCTTGCTAAAAGTTTTTGTTGCTCCTTAAATCTTCTTGGATTAATCGCTTGTTTTAAAGAAGCATTATAATAAAAAATATCAATTAAATCATTTTTACCAATTATTTTTTTAAAGAAGTTTTCAAAATCAAAATGAGAATCAGAATATTTTTCATTTAAACTTTTTAGCCCATAAAACAAAGTTAGCACCATCAATATAAATAGAAATTCTTTTTACCATTTGAATAAAATCCGGTATTACCGAAGTAATAACCGGGAACACGCTTGCGGTATGTCCGAAGACTTAAGGCAATACCTGTTACCTTATATATTGAATTAAGGCACTTATTTAAAGTTTTTGTTAGCTTCAAGATAATCTCAAATACAAAATTAACTATTTTATAATTAATATAAAATTTCCCGAAGCATGATTTAATTTGCAGTCTTTCAGCCTTTCTACCTCTAGAATTTAAAACTTTTCGCTAAAAGACTGTTAAATAAAATATTTTTCTAACTGAAAAACACTCAACTCTTTGTGAGTTGCCCTCCATTCTCAAATTTCTTAACACTTCGTATTCACTACATTAAAATTTGGAAGTCACGTCATCTAACACTGATTATACACAATAAAATTTCCGTTTCTTTAAGAAAAAAAGAGGCGAGAACCCCCACCTTGTGCTTCGCACAAAGAATTATTCAATACACTCAAGCCGTTCTTTTAATTCTTCTACTAATTCAGCTTTATCTGATCTGTGTGAAATGTCAACAGCATCAAATGTTAAAGGATTGTGGCCAACTTGATCAACATCACAATCAAAACAGCCAACTTTAGTATCAAAAGTGGGCATTTCATTAATAATTTGTATCATTTGTTCCCCTAATTCTATATTTGTTAAAGGCCTATTTTTACCTTCTTTTTCTTCTGTTGCTAATTGCCTAGCATACGCACTTTTAGGGGATGGATTAACCCCCATGAAAGTCAAGAATTTTGGTCTAATCTCTCCAATTACTCTTGCAGTATTTCTCACATGTCTATCATTATACTTAATCCCTCCCAAACCAGGCATAATCATAACAGAAGCCCCCACTTTAGTATTATTCAATGTTTCTGCAGCTCTTAAAATTTCATCTTGAGTACACCCTTTTTGCACATATCTTAATACTGCTGTCGACCCACTTTCAACACCCCAATAAATTAAGTCTAATCCAAAGTCTCCATCTTCATTGAATAGTCGACCCAATCCATTCTCACCTTTTTTTCTTATTGAGTCTGTTCTTCCATAGATAGCAATTCTCCCTGGAGAGTCACCTGTGAACTCCATAAATTGTTCTCCAGTATACATAATTGCACTAGAAAGTTGTGTTGTTCCAACTGCTAAAGCATTTCCTCCACCTATAAAAATTCTACCAAGGTCTTCAGCAAGTCTTGTTCTTTTACCAATTCTTTTCCATACCTGATCGACATGTTCTCTATATTCATCAGCAGTTTTTACTCTATATTCTATTCCATCAAATCCACCGCAATAACTACAACGTCCCCAATTACAACCAGTTGTTAATTCAAATCTTATCACATGGGGTAACCTCTCTGCTGGAGGGGAAAACATATCTGGAGAACTATACAATTCTCTATCTTGATATAACTGATCTACCTTTCTAACTTTTCTAGTTGCCATATTTAATAGATTTAATATTTGATTTTTAAACCTTTCGTTTATTTACTACTCTTAAGTTACTATTGATGAACGACGCCAACCTCTTAAAACGCTCGCCCGCTTACTTTGATTTTTTGCCTTCCGGCATCGTTGCACTCTCGCCTTCGGCTCAGGAAACATAACAACAATTACAAAAAATAAATTCTAGTGTGAAATAACATATATTTATATTTTCATAATTTATAATTAGTACATGAAAATATCAAAAAAACTCTATAACAATATTTGGTTTAGAATTTATATCTCCATTACTCTCATTTTTTTGCTTTACATGATTATAATTCCCTACAATTTTATAGGATATTTAAGTACATATCTTCAAGAACCATTTTTTTCATTAAACACATTTTTTGATGATTTAATACCATTCATCCCAATTTTTGTTTTCCCGTATATCAGTTTATTTTTTTTACTTCTTGCAACTATATTTTTTTCTTTCCGTAAAAAAATAACAACAATTGAACTAATCTCATTTCACATTACTCAGATAATGCTTTTAATTTCATGTTATATAATTTATTTAATTTTCCCAACTACTTCATCTAGCATTATGGTCAATTTGAATCAGTATGGAGATTCTTTAACAATAAAATTAATCACAATCTTATATAACCTAGGAGTACCATTCAATGCTTTTCCAAGCTATCATGTAGCCCCATTAGTTTTTATTGCTTTATTTACATACCACAAATGGAGAAAACTATTTTGGATTAGTCTACCTTTTAATATTGCATCTGTATTATCAACTGTTTTTATCAAATATCATTTTTTTGTTGATATCTTAGGAGGAATCGGAATAGGATATTTTGCTTATTATGTCCTCTATAAAAAAGTTGCTTTAAAGTATTTAAATAAATTTATAAAAATTAAATAAAAAATATAAAACAAAAACATATAAAAACTAAAAAAACATAATATAAACAACAAAAAAGGAGGAAAATTAAATGAAAACACTAATGAACATTGTTATGGCAATTGTTGGAGTTTTAGTTTCACTAGCAGTAGGTTTCGGAATGATATCAGGAACACTAACAGTACCATATGTACAAAGCATAGTGCCAATTGCAGGTTACATTGTAGTTATAGGAACAGTTATTGGACTTATATTAGGAATCATAAAAGGAGCTTCAAAATAAACTCCTTTATTTTTATTTTTTAATTTAATTTATATCTATAGGTTTATCTCCAATATAACCCTTATTAACTTCAAACTTAGGAATTTTATTTTTTGTTACATCTCCAGAGCAACAATACCCAATTTTATCAAACTGTTCTCGAATCTTAAACCAATCCTCACTCTGAATTAAATCCATAGCAGCAGGATAAAGAATCTCATCTTCTTTCATAATATGATCCCTCATTTTATGTATCAAAAATTTCCCTTCAAATAATAATAAAGATTTTATAGTTTCAATCTCCCCATCATCTATAACCTCTTTCAAAACTTCCTTTGCCTTCTTCATATCTCTATGTTCCTTCTTCATAATATTAACAGATAAATTCTTCCCATCATTTTCTAATAATTTAAAAAAAACTTTTTCTTCTTTTTCATGATGTATCTCAGCATCCCAGATAACCCTAAAAACTTCTTTAAGTCTATTCAAATCAGGTTCTTTTGGAAGCTGGTTTATAATTGCTTCAAACTCATTCAGTTTCCCAAGCATAAATTCATGTTCTTTTGCAAGTGCTTCATTTGGTTGCATTTTATTTACCTTTCATATCATAATACTCTCAAATATATATAGTTTATGGAATTCATATCTTCTTCCTTCTCAACAAATTAGCATTACTAACAACAGTAATAGAACTCAAAGCCATAGCAGCCTCAGCAATTATCGGGCTTAAAATTCCTGCAATCGCTAATGGAATAGCAATAACATTATAAGCAAACGCCCAAAACAAATTCTGCTTTATTTTTCTAAAAGTAGCTTTAGATAAATTAATCGCTTGAACAACTCCTTCTAAACTTCCTTTAGCTAAAACTAAATCTCCTGCCTCAATTGCAATATCTGTTCCTGTTCCCATTGCAATTCCAACATTAGCTTGTTTCAAAGCAGGAGCATCATTAACACCATCCCCAACAAAAGCCACAAACCCTTCTTTCTGCAACTCCTCAACTTTCTTAGCTTTATCTTCAGGCAAAACATTAGCAATAACCTCATCAATCCCAACCTCTTTAGCAATTGCCTTTGCTGTTCTCTCATTATCTCCTGTAATCATAACAGTCTTATATCCTTGCTCATCTAACTTTCTCAATGCAGCAATAGAATCATCTTTCAAAGCATCTGCAACAGCAATAACCCCAATAACTTCCTTATTCTCAGAAACAATCATTGTAGTCTGACCTTTTTCCTCAAACTTCTCAATCTTATCTTCAAAACCTTTCAAAGAAATCTTTTTTTCTTTCATTAAAGTAGCATTCCCAATAACAATATCTTTTGAACCAATTTTACCTTCAACACCTCTTCCTCTTAAAACCTTAAAACTTTTAACAGCTCTATATTTCTTTAAGTTAGCTTTCTTAACAACAGCCTTAGAAATCGGATGCTCACTTAACTTTTCCAAACTTCCAGATATATCCCATAAATAACTTTCCTTAACTTTAGAATAATAATCAACAACCTCTGGCTTTCCTTTTGTTATAGTTCCAGTCTTATCAAATAAAATAATCTTAACTTCTTTCATTGTCTGAATAGCTTCTCCTTTTCTAATCAAAACTCCATGCTTAGCACCTATTCCACTTCCAACAGTCAAAGCAATCGGCACAGCCAAACCTAAAGCACACGGGCAAGCAATAACTAAAACAGAAATTGCAATTCCAATAACAGCCCCAATTTCATAAGAAGAAAAAATCAACCAACTAAAAAAAGTCAAAACAGTAATAACTAAAACAGCAGGAACAAAAATATTAGTAATCTTATCTGCCATTGCCTGAATCGGAACCTTTGTTCCCTGAGCTTCTTCAACTAATTTAATAATATGCGCTAAAAAAGTATCTTTCCCTATTTTCTCTGCACGAACATACAAAATACCATCTTGATTTATTGTTGCTCCAATAACATTTCCTCCTTTTAATTTATCAACAGGCAAACTTTCCCCTGTGATCATAGACTCATCAACAGAACTATCCCCTTTAACAACAGTTCCATCAATAGGAATCTTCTCCCCAGGTTTGACAATCATAACATCTCCAACTTTAACTTCTGAAATAGGAATCTCAATCTCTTTCTTTCCTCTAATAACAACAGCATTCTTAGCTCCTAACTCTAACAACTTCCTAATCTCCTGAGTCGCCTTTCCTTTAGCTTTAGTCTCAATATATTTTCCTGTAATAAAAATAGTCATAATCATTCCTGAAACTCCTGAATAATCTTGCATCTCCATAAAAAATGTCAAAATTCCAGTAGAAAACGCAATAATAGTTCCTAATGCAATTAAAGAATCCATTGTAAAATAAAGCTTGTAAAATCCTCTTAACCCAGACTTAATTGTAGGATATCCAAAAATAAAAATCACAGGAAAACTCAAAGCCAACATAATAATTGTCATAGTCTGCATAGAAAAAGCCTCAATCCCAAACAATTTTTCAGAATACATAACTAAAATGGCAGGAATAGTAAACACCCATGCCCCAATTAATCTCTTTGACCACTTATTCTCCTCTCCTTTATCATAACTAGCATGATTTGAATGAGAATGAGAAGAAGATTTCTCTTCTTCAAAAATAACTTCAGTTGCAGTATATCCTGCTTCCTTAACAGCATCTTCAATCTGTTTATCTGTAACAGAATCATCAACTTCTAAAAACCCCTTACCCATAACAACATTTATGTTAATGTTCTTTGCTCCAGACAACTTTTCTAACTCTTTCTTCACATGACCTGCACAACTAGCACATGTCATTCCATCTATCTTAAGTTTTGCTTTTTTTGTCATTATTATCTTTTCTGTATCTGTTTAATCAACCAAATAATTAATAATACCAAAACTACAATAACTAATATGCTAAGTATCCATCCAAAGAACATTCCACCATACCCATAACTTCCTCCCATCATTCCTCCTTCATGTCCATCTACTCCATCTGCAAGAGCTAAAGGCATTACTAACAAGCCTAGTATTATAAATCCAAACAAGACTTTTTTCATTTTTATTTTCCTCCTATATTTTTAGTTTATTTATCTCCATATGTTCCTATACCCACCACCATACCCACCTGAAAATCCTCCCATCATGTCACTATTTCCATAGCTTCCATAACCTCCTCTATATCCTCCATAGACACTACCATACCCACTTCTGTAATTTCTATCATAACTTCTCCCATCTCCACTTCTGTATCCTGAATCATAATTTCTAACATACCCACCTGAAAATCCTCCCATCATATCTCCATTCTCAAAACCACCCATATATCCACTAGATCCAACATTATTATAACTTCTCATTCCGCTTGAATACGAACCTCTTGATCCATATGCAGAAGCCATAGCTGTTACTATTAAAATTCCTATCAACAACATTACAGATAAAATTATTGCTTTTTTCATTTTTTTCAAAATGCTCAGTAATTAGGGGCCTTCTTATGGGTGTGGTGGCCCATTTTGAAAACCCTAAAGTTTGCTAAGCAAATTTTTATGTTTTCCTCCTATAAAATTTAATTATTTACTTTTTGGTTTCTTTTTCTTTTTACTTCCACAACATCCCATTTTTTTCTTATCAATTTACCTCCTTATAATAATCTAGACAATACAAAGTATTTTCATGATGTCCTAAATGCTCTTTCCATGACTCAACACTATTTTCATATTGAGGCAGCCTACAATCTACAGGAATATCATCACTTCTATACTTATCTAAATCAGAATTACCATTATTAACCACATTTCCATTAATAGACGAACTTCGAAATAATCCTAAATTTGTAGATATAACTAACACCAACACAATTCCAACAACTATCCATAATATAATTTTCTTATTCATGTTTTTTCATCCTTCCCTTTAATTTTTTATTCTTCTGCCAATACATAATAGAAATTCCCGCAACATTTGATATAATCCCTAACCATAAAAAATAAACTGTATAATCTGCTAAAAATGTAAATGCTGTAACTCCAATAAACGCTCCTAAGAAAGGAAGTATATTTAATATATAATGAGAACAACACAAAATCATACTCACAGTTGATATTCCCCCAGAAACAACACTTGTCCCGCAACTAATCGCACTAATTCCATTAAAATAAGTAAACAACCCAATCTGAAAACCAAACCCTCCAATTAATAAAACCAACAAAATAATATATTTACTAATTATATCTAATGCCATAATCGGAAAATCTAACAAATACAAAACTAAAAGATTCACAGCAATAACTATTAATACAGCTATAATTCCATTTCTAATTGCTCTTGCTTTAATGTTCATTTATGCTACCTCCAACTTATTTTTTTTTAAAGTTAAAACAGGGTTTTGGAATCTAACAAATAAAAATGAATTATCTCCAATTATATCCTCTAATTTTTCAAAAGGATAAAATAAAGAAACTCTTCCATTAATTCCTAATCTTAGTTCAGGTTTATTTCTTTCATAAAAATAATCAGCTAATTCTTGAAAAGACTTACATCCACCAACACCAGTATAAACTCCAGTATATTCAGGATTGTTGTTTGAATTAGGCCTATCTCCAATCACTAAAACTAATTCTTTTTCTAATCCAGGAGTTTTATATAAATTTACACTTATCATCCCCCCATATCCTCCTTTATTTTACAACACTCCTTACAATTATGCTTCTTTCCATTAAAATGATCAATAGCATCTCTAAGTATACACCAACAAAAATCTCCAGATAAAGAAAAAAACTTCTCTCTTCCTTTTTTTTCAAAAACAACAATATCAATATCTTCAAGTTGTTTTAATTGATGTGATATCCCAGACAAAGTTATCTTATCTTTCCCAACATAATCATGAATTTCTCCAACATTCTTAGAACTTTTTGTTAAACTCATAACTATCTTCAACCTAGTTTCATCTGAAAGTGTCCCAAAAAACCTAAGTATTTTTTTACTTTCCATAATAGTTGAGTAGTTGCTCAACTATATAAATGTTTTGTTTATTATCTAGGAAACAAATCAAAAAGAACTCTCCTACTTTCAGCAACCCTAGCATCCCAATCCACATCATCCCCATTTTTATATCTAACATTTACAGTAGTGAAAACAGCATTACCATTATGTAATATCTGTTGACCATACCGACTTTTTAAAAACATTTCAGCTAAATTTTTACACCTAGTAGTAGGACAAAAATAATCAATAACAGTAGAATCAATATCACCTACTTTCTCTGTAACTCCTAATTCTAAAGCTTCTCCATCAATAGGTTTATCACACGCAGGACACTTTCTTTCACCTTCAAGTTCTACGGTTCTCATTGTAATTAATTTATTTTATTCAGAATTCCCCAACTCCCCCTCTATCCCCCCCCTAAAACTTTCAAAACTAACCCCAGAAACCTTCTTTCCATTAATATAAAATGTAGGAGTTCCCTTAACATTAGCTTTCCTTCCATCACTTAAATCTTTCAAAATTTCTTGTTCATACTTTTTATCATCTAAACAACTATCAAACTCCTCAGAATTTAATTCTAACTCAACAGCATAACTCTTCAAACTATCAACATCTAAATTATTTTGATTTTCATATAATTTATCATGCATTTCCCAAAATTTTCCTTGTTCATTTGCACAAGCTCCAGCTAAAGCAGAATTAAAACCATTCTCATGAATAGATAATGGAAAATTTCTAAAATAAATCTTAACATCATTACCATAAACTTCTAAAACCTCTTCAACAACAGGCTGTATCCTTTCACAAGCAGGACACTGAAAATCACTAAACTCTATAATCTCAATATCTCCAAAACCTTTTCCATTATACATTCCTACATCAACATCATATATCTGGTTAGGATCACCACCCCCCGGATTACTCATTATCATCACAACTAACAAAACCCCAACTAACACTCCTGCAAAAATCAACAAAACTCTACTATTTTTTTCCATATTTAAAATCTAAAGATTTTAATTGCTCGGGAATTTTTAATTCCCGTTGTATTCAAAATGCTTAATTATCAGGGGCCTTCTTATGGGTGTGGTGGCCCATTTTGAAATCCCCAAAAATTTGCTTTGCAAATTTTATGTTTTATATTCCCCCCCTATAGCTTCCTTTATATTACTATAACCATCTTTCTCTAACAACTCAACTAACTCTTTATTTATCTTTTTAATAACTCCAGGACCACCATAAATCATTCCAGTAATAAGTTGAATAAGAGAAGCACCTTTTTTAATTTTATCATAAGCATCTTGTCCATTAAACACCCCTCCAACCCCAATTATCACAAACTTCCCTTTTGTCTTCTTGTACACATACTCAATCATACTATTTGCTTTTTTAGCAACATGTTTTCCAGAAACTCCTCCTGGAAACTTCAACTTAGGATCTTTAGTCAATCCATTTCTTTTTTTACTTAAATTACTAATAACAAATCCATTAATTTTATATTTCCCAGCAAGTTCAATAATCTTATCCAACTTTTTCTTATCTAAATCAGGAGATATCTTCATAAATATAATTTCTTTTTTCCTTACCTTTTCTATCTTTTTTAACAAAGCTTCTAATAATTTATCATTTTCAAAACTACAACCATCTCCAGAATTTGGACAACTAATATTAATTGTAATATAATCTCCAATATCTTTCATCTTCATAAAACCACTAAAATAATCTTCAACACTTGCATCTCCTTTAATATTTTTATCATTTGTTTTAGCAACACTAACTCCGACAGGAATTCTAAATTTCTTTCCTTCTAATCTTTTATTAATCTTATCAGCCCCTTCATTACACAATCCATAATAAACAATTATTCCTTTATCTTTTACAAGTCTATGTAATCTTGGTTTAGGATTTCCTTCACAAGGATGAGCAGTCACACTTCCAACCTCAACAAAACCAAATCCAATATCAGGCATAAAATCAGTTAAAACAGCATTCTTATCAAAACCAGCAGCCAACCCAACAGGATTATCAAACTTAATTCCTAAAACTTCATTTTCTAACTTTTCATTTTTATAAACAAACATCCCTCTAACTAACCTAGACAATTTAGTAAAAGAAGCAAACCTACCCAAACGAGTCAGCCTATCATGGACTTTCTCAGGATCTTGCTTAAACAACATTGGTCTTATTATTTTTTTATACATCTTCAACAATCAAAACCCCCTTCATCCCCGCCTCCTTATGCCCAGGAATCTTACAATAAAATTCATACTCTCCTTCTTCCAAAGCATTTATCCTAATCCTCCTACTTCCACCCCCCTCCAAATTTACATGAACATCCATCTCATCAATATCAAACGAATGAATAACATCAACATTTGTTATATTTATATCAAAATAACCTTTTTTAACTTTTATGATACTCGGATTAAACCCCATACTATATGCATCCATCTGAACAACACCACCTTCTTCAACAACATAAACATTCCCACTATAAGAAAATAAACTCAAAGGCCCAGGAATCAAAACCAAAACCCAAAATCCAGCAATAGCAATTATACTAATAAAATAAACTAAAAACCTTTTATCAAACAAATCATAAGACAATTTAGAGCTCCATATAACTCCAATTCCTAAAATAATATATTTACTAACAGCAATCATTGTATCTCCAATACTTGTTAACGGAGTTAAAAATCCAAATACAATTAAAAAGAAAAACAATGAAAAAACCAATGGCAAATAAACAAAACCAGAATTTCTCAAATTTTCTCTATAACTTCCTTTTACAAATAAATTAATAAATAAAAATAATCCTAAAAAAATCCCAATCCACAAAACAAAATCTATTGCCCTAAGCAAACTTCCACTAGCATCAAAAAATCTCAATAACAAAGTTCCTCTAGTAGTCAACAAAACAGACATTCCTAACAAAGCAATAATAAAAAAACTCTCTCTCAAACTAAAACCAGCTTTTTCCCTTAATTCTTCTCCAGCTTTTATTTTACATATTTTAGCAGAATCATAAGGACAATTTTTAATACAATAACCACACATCACACAATCTTTATTAGACTTAATTTTTGGAACATTAATAAAAGTAGGACATTTTGGATACTCTCCTCCTACAACACACTCTTTTGTCTTACACTTCTCACATTTTACTTTATCTGTTCTAACTCCTAAAAAAGATAATCTTGAAAAACTCCCAAACAAAGTTCCAATCGGACAAAACATTTTACAAAAACCCCAACCAGGCAAAATAAGACCTAATAAAAATCCAGCAGAAACAAAAGACACAAGAAAAAATATTGTAACTTGTGTTGATGAAAACAATCCTGAAATCTGTTCCCAAAAAACAATTAGAAAAAATACAACAAATGGAATAAATCCATACCTATAAAATTTTGTCTTTCTTTTTTTACTTAATGAATTCCCAACTTCATTTGCTAAACCAACAGGACAAATAAACCCACACCATAATCTTCCTAAAAATATTAAACTCACATATAATAACGGCCACCAAAACACCCATAAAACAAACATCATTAAACTAGAATTAAATCCAAAGATTATCTTCACACTACCAATATACAAAACTATCAAAGCAAAAATAAAACCAATAGCAGAAATTATTCTAATAATTAAAGGAAACCAAGATTTTTTAACTAATTTATTAAACATTTTCTATCCACTTTCTACAGGAGGAGCATACTTCACATCTACATACTCAATTATCTCTTCCATACTCCTTCCTTCATTATACATTCTTTTAACATCAAGAGTTGTCCCTAAACACCCTCCACATAAAGTACCATGGTCAGAAATACTACCATCCTCATTAAAATAACATTGTTTATTACTTTCATGACCTATGTTTAAACATCCACAATAACACGGAACTTGTTCTAAAACATCTGGATTTTCAACAGCAAAAATATATGCCTCTCTAACATTTTCATTTGGATGATTGTAAATTTCATCAGGCAAACCAAATTCATTTCCTCGAGGATTTAACATAGCATATAATCCAAAAACTATCAAACCTATAATTACAACAACTCCTATAGTTTTCAAATTTATTTTATATTTCATATTATTAAATAAAAAAATAAGTATATAACCCTGTGTATGAAACTAGTTTCGTCTATTCTAAAACACATCCACTCAACTCAGAAAGCTTTTCAATTGTGTGAATCCCAGAATAAGTATTCCCCTCAATTTCCCAAGTCGGAGTAATCTCAACTCCTTTCTCATCACACAATTCATCTTCAATAATACATTGTTTATAATCTAAATACTTCTCAGATTTCCCAAACATATTCAGCTGCTGAATAGTATATGAACATCCATCATTTCCATAAACAACAACTCCTTTTTCACTTAAACAAGTCGCAAAACCATCTAAAACTCCTGTCTTCTGAGACTTAATATAAAATGTTCCAGAAATCAAACCAATAATTAACACAATACCCACAATATAAATATATTTTTTAAAATTAATTTTACCTTTAGTATTTTCTTTTATAGCATGTGCCATACTTTTATGTTGTTCTAAACTTTCTACAGCATTAAATTTCTTATTGCATACATCACATTCAAAACTCATTTTTCCTCCTGTTAACGCCCACACCCAGCACCAGCATACTGACCACCACCAAAGCTAGAAGTCGCAGCTCCTGTAGTCCCACCATCATTTCCAAGAGACATTCCAAAAATAATAGCAGCAATAATAAGAACAACAATTATCAGAACTGTCTTACTATCAATTTCCATTGTTTCCTCCTATTGTTTGATATTTAACTCCAAGACCATCAATCCCTCTAAAAACAAACTTACCATCACTTTCAAAAGTTCCAACTTGATCTAAGCTCTTTTCAATTAAATCATAATCTCCTAATTCTTTTGACAAAACAACAGTAGGAATTATAGTTATATTATATTTAGAAATCAAACTCTTTCCAGCAGAAGATGAAACTTCAACATAATTTTCTCCATCAATAAAAACTCCAATTCTCTGAAATCCAGATTTCAACTCTGTAATATTAAAACAATCCTCACAACTACTATTCTGAAGATAAGTAATATCCACCTTCCCAATAATTTTTCCAGTTAAAATTTCCTTATGTGGATAAATAGGATTTTTAAAAGTATAATATTCATCACTAGAATCATCTATAACAGATGTTAGTACTTCAGTTAACCACCAGTATTCATCAATATCTTTTGACAACAATAAACTTGGAATCATTTTTAATTCATTTCCAGATATTAAACCTTTTCCAGCTTCTGATTTTGAATCTATAATTTCATAATTTCCAACCATAACACCTAAACTTTCAAATTGTTCTCTCATCTTTGATAAACTTCCACATTCACTACAAGTTCCATCTATAATCTCTTTCATATCAATAAGACCTTTCACTTCATCAGAATCAACTTCTACATATGGAACAGGCCTATCAAATACAATAGCATCATCACTTTTTGTAAAAACAGTTTCATCAACAGCAATTTTATCTAAATCATCTGAATAAACAACCATTACAGGAAATCTTGTAAAACCAAATTTACTAATTAACTCTCTAGCCTCATCAGAATCTCTTGAAATAATTCTTTCATTTTCAACAACAACTCCTTGAACACCTTTAATCAAAGTTGAACTATCTTCAATATTAAAACAATCCTCACATCCACTTATCTTTATAATTTCAACATCATAAGTTTCAACTCCTGGAACAGAAGGTGATGAAATAAATCTAGGATATAACATAAATATAAGATAAGCAGCTAATATTACAACTATTATAACCATTGCTTTTTCTTCTTTACTAAACTTTTTGCTCTTTGTCATTTTCTCTAATAATTTTCCCCTCCCCACCATTTAAAAAAAAATAAAAAAATAAAAAAATAAAAATTAGCAACCCCCAACCATTCCACTACTTTGTGCAGCTTGTCCTGCAGATTGTGCAGCAGGGATTACTTGACTACTTGATGATCCACCTTGAAAAAAGGTTATGTAAACTACAGCAATCACCAAAATAGCTATTATTACCCATAAAATAACTCTTCTATCCATTTTGATTTTTTAACAGCCTCCAACCATTTCACCACCACCAGATGCTTGTCCTTTCTCAATACCTCTATGTGCGTTGCTTGCTAAGTTAATATAGTTAACTTCAATCCCTTGTTCTTTAAGAACTTGTGCTTTCTGTTCATGAATTCCAGGGAAAAACAAAACTTTCCATTTTCCAATCTCTTCTAGAATTTCATCATCTGTAAACTCATCTCCATGATTTTGGATTAAATACTTTCCTAAACCTCTCATAGCAAAACTATGTGCACACCCACAAGCAGCTTGACCATTTTCAAATATCACAGAATTAGCACCACAGCAAAATTCACATGAAATTTTCAAAAGAATTGTTGTATATCTTTGCAACTCATCTCCTTCTAAAGTAACAGTCCTATCAACATTAGACAGAACACCAATTGTTTGATCTGCTAATTGCGGATTTGAAGCTGAAACTCCATCATATGAGATACCTAGTTCTTCACCATATACAGCAGGAATACCAGTAGGGATTATCTCAGAAGCAGATACAGTTCCTATACCCCCAGCTCCTCCAGTACCCTTTCCAATATTGTACATTAAAAGCAAAGCCAATACAGCGATTATTGCTATCTGAACATAAAACTCAGTATCACTTTTCTGAACTTTTCCACTTTTTCCAATATCGAGTTCATCATGATCATCTTTTTCCTCATGATCTTCCTTATCTTCTTTTTCTTGATCTTTAGACATCTTTTTCCTCCAACTTTATTTAATTAAAATTATACAATAAATAAAGTATATAAAAGTGTGTATGAAACTAGTTTCGCTATTCATATGTGCCCATTAGACATTTGCCTAGGCTAAACCAAAAATTAGTAACTCATTTCATTTATTAAATTCATAAACCCAAAATCATCTCCCACTAATTTTAGAATTTTTCCAATTAATATATTCTTATAAAATTTGGCCATGATGAAATCTGGACAAATTACAATATTGTTGCAAAGCAACCTATCTTATAAAACGAAAGAAGAATAATATATTTAGTAATCTTTATAATCTATAAAATAATTTAATCTTATGAAAAAAAGAATAATAACTCTCCTAATAATAATATTCATTTTAAATTTAATCTGGGAGTTTTCTCATTTCCCTCTCTATATAGATTTATCCTGGGAAAATTCAACTCTCCATCTTATTTACGCAACCTTCGGAGACCTATTACTAATCTCAATTATCTTCACAATCATATCATTAAAAAACAAAACAATAAATTGGATAAACAAATCATCAATCTTCGACTACATTTTAATAACATTTTTAGGAATAATAATAGCAGTATTTATAGAACTCAGAGCTTTTGTAGAAAATAAATGGGAGTACACTCAATACATGCCAACAATTTTTTCAATTGGTTTAACACCTCTTATACAACTTGCAGTCACAGGAATTTTATCTCTATTAATATTAAATTTTATCTTCAAACAAAAACAGAAAGTAAAACAACCACATACCACAAAATCAAATTTATTATAGAAAAAATCTTCATCTTTTTCTTGGCTCTAATAAAACCTAAAGTTGGTTTATCATCTCCTTTCGGAGCAAAATCCATCATCTTTTTAGAATTCAATCCTAACAAAACTCCAATTATCACAATCCAAGCAACTAAAATATGTTTAATCAAAAGATTTTGAGTATTTAATTCCCAACGTATATAACTCGGAAGAAGAATTCCAGAAACAATTAATAATAAAATTCCAATCCATATCATCTTTACAATTGCAGGAGAAATTTTCATTGCTGCTTTTGCAACATCTTTATCTTTTCCAGCTTTTGCCGAGATAATTGCCATAACTGTTGCTCCACCAACACCCCAAATTAATCCAATATCATGAATAAAATTTAAAATTTCTAATCCTGCCATATTTTATTTATACATTTAAACTATTTATAATTTTCTTAGAAACCAAAATCATCTTTCTTAAACTTCCCCCACCAAAACCACATCAAACTTAAAACAATCAAATTAGAAACAACACCCATTAAAGGCAATGTTACTAATCCATAATCAAAAACAAATTTAGTAGAACAAGCAACAGCTTCTTGAAGACACCCTCCAGAACTTGGGAACAACTGAATATAATAATGATAAGCTCCAATCACAACTCCAATAACAGTTAATGGAACAACATAATAAACAACATCTTTAGCTTTTCTATAAAGTCCAACAAATAAAACAACTACACTTGAATAAACAAAAATTCTCTGAAACCAGCAAAATCTACACGGCTCATAACCAACAATCTCAGAAAAATACAAACTTCCTAACATCGAAACAACAGCAACTAAAAAAGCAAATAACAAACCATTCTCCTCAAAAAACTTAATTCTTATTTTCTTCTTTGAATAATAATTATATATAATCAAACCTAGAACAAACAACACAAACAAAATCCCAATTAAAGTCATAAACGACAACATCCCTGTAACACTTTCAACACTTACCATAATATTATTTATCTCCCTCTCTTTTAAATATTACTTTACATGAGATTAATCCTCTTGTCATTAAATAATCAGAAATCAATAATAAAAAAACAGATGCAATTCTTAATTCTAATCCATGATAAGGAAAAGACATCAAAGCTAATGGCATTCCAATTAAACCAAATATAAAAGCACCACACATCGGACACCCTGCACCAAAAGCAGCAGCTATCGCTCCAATAATTCCTAAAATCCCTCCACCATTATAAGATTTACAAATAGAACTAATCTTAAAAACCATCAACACAACAAAAATCCCAAAAAACCAAGCAATAAACATAAAGCTCAAAATAGAAATATAAGCAAACCACAAACCATTCATCATAATAAAAATCTTTAAACTATATCCTGCTGTTGTTGCAACCATAAAAAAATACAAAGCTCCAAAAGTCAAAAAAACAGTTATCCAAAATATCCACTGATATTTCTTATTCTTCAATATAAATTTTACTAAATTAATTGATTCTTTTATTTTTTGTTTATCCATATTTAAAATCTTTAGATTTTAACTGCTCGAAAATTTTTAATTCTCATTATATCCAACTCGCTCAATTATCAGGGGCCGAATTTGAAGTGGTGGTTAGAGTTGGATTTTAATTAACAATTAACATCCCTTGCATACTCCTATGCTCACTACCACAAGGGACATTACAAAAAAAACTAAATGTTCCCTTCTTATTTGCAACAAACTCAACATGAACATCATCTCCAGGATTTAATCTTTCACTTACTCCAAATTGAGGAATAGAAATACCATGAGTAACATCTTTACTTTCAACATTCATTACAACTTTATCTCCTAAATTAACCTCAATTGTTGCAGGCTCAAATTCCCATTGTTTAGCAATAATATCATAAGTTTTTGTCTCTCCTGTTTCAACTATTACATCATCACTACCTGAATTAGCAACATCACTTCCATTACTTTGTCCACTTAACATAGTCCATGCTAAAAATCCAAAAACAATTACAACAACAACTACAATTAAAATTTCTTTTTTCATATTAAATAAATAAAAATATTTTATATAAACATATGTTTGCAACTAGTTACTGGTTAAATCTAATATCCCCAACTCTCCCTCTCAACTAATCTATCATCTTCATACCCCTCTTCAATATCAGCATCATTATCAAGCTCATCTATATCAACATCTACACAACAATTTTCAGGGTCCTCACTATATCTTTTACATTTAATACACTGTCTTATGTTTTTCATTTTAATATCTCCTTATACAACTCATCAACCTTTTTCCAATTAATCACACTAAAAAAAGCTTCAACATATTCAGGTCTCTTATTTTGATACTTCAAATAATAAGCATGTTCCCAAACATCTAAAGCTAACAAAGGAATCTTTCCTTCACTCATTGGAGAATCTTGGTTTGAAGTCTTCATTATTCCGACATCTCCATCAGTATCAGCATAAAGCCAAGCCCAACCACTTCCAAATTGAGTCAGCGCAGCTTCTGTAAAATGCTCTTTAAACTTTTCATAACTTCCCGCTTTTTTCACAATTGCTTTACCTATCTCACTATTCTCATCAAAACCCACACCTTTCTTCAAAATCTTCCAAAAAAAGCTATGATTCACATGTCCACCACCATTATTTCTAATAGCAATTCTAATTTTCTCAGGAATCTTATCCAAATTTTTAACTAGCTGTTCAGCTGTTTTCTTCTGTAAATATTCATCTCCTTCCAAAGCAACATTTAACTTATCAACATAAGCTTGATGATGTTTCCCGTGATGAATCTTCATTGTCTTTGCATCTATAAAAGGCTCTAAGCTATCATATCCATATTCTAGTTTTAATAATTTATGTTTCATTTTTCCTCCTTACAATTCTATTTAATTAGCTAATAAAAAAAATAAAAATAAAAAAATTTATTTATGTGGTGTAAATATTGTGTAAATCGCAGCAAGTCCAACTAAAGCATATACAATTCTTGCAAGCATAGCTCCCATTCCACCAAATATAGCTGCAACTAAATCCCACTGAAAAAACCCAACAAGGCCCCAGTTTAACGCTCCAACTATTATCAATACCCACGCAATCCAATCAAGTGTATTTTTTTCCATTTTATTTTACCTCCTTATATTTCTTTGATTTAAATTTAAAATTAGTTCTGCAATTCTTACATCTCTTTAACAAATCAACCATACTTTTTTCAGGATCAACTTTTCCCAACCTTACAAATTTCATTCTATGGATTGGAGATTTATGATTCATACCTCTCTTAATCATTTCAATTTCCAATTCACTATGTCTCTTTCTGATATTATGAATCTCAACAAAACCTTTTTCAACAAAACCCTTAAAAGATTTTTTTCTTTCTAAAGCACCAACAAACATATGCATCTCAACATGTTCTCCTAAAATATGTTGATTGCACATATATTCCACATCAACATTCCACATTCTCATATTTAAACCCTCCAAAATTTAATTAGTAATATCAAAAAAAAATAAAAAATAAAAAATAAAAAATTATTTATGTATTAAATGTCATTTGTAGAACTTCAAAAATTCCAGGACTTCCATTAGGTGGACATGTCTTACTTGTAATTTGTCCATCCTTACCATGTACAATCATACAAACATTATTTTTTGTTGATATCTTATATGCATGTGACATAGCCTGACCTTTTTTCCAAAATACACTATCAACTTTATCTCCTCCAGCTGAAACAACTCCCCATACACCATGCTTTGGAACAACATGCTGGTTTTTCGCAACAGGATCACAATTAAATTCTTCAAATTTTGCATCATTGTCATGAACAACTAAACAAACTTTATGTTTACTTGCCAATTCTTTTGCATACTTAACAGCATCTTTACGCTCATCAAATAATTTAGTTGCCTTATCACTACCAGCTTCCTTAACAGCCCATTTATCATCTCTCGGAACTACATGTTTATTCTTTTCCATTTTATTCATTGTATTTAACCTCCTTACAATTCTATAGAAATTTAATTAGAAAATATAAAACCCCTGAAATTATCAGGGAAAATTTAAAAAATTAATAAAAAATTTAAAAACTTATTTCTTGCCTTCTCTAGATTTTGCTTTTTCAGCTGCTTGTCCAATTTTAATTGCAGCATACACCGCAATTATTGTTACAACAATAGCATATACAAACAAAGCTCCGATTGTTCCAGCTTCACCAAACACAGCAGCAAATACAGCTTTAATTGACTCATTCCAAGCCAATGCAGCTATCAATCCAAACGCTGCTATTATCAAAGCTGACAATTTTTCAATTACTTCTGTTCTCATTTTCCCCCTATTCTTTAAATTTATTTCTTTACTTTTAGAAAACATACTTTCAAAACCTTATCATATTTTTCTACATATTTTTCTATATTATTAATAATATCAATCATATCTTTATCTAACCAATAAACCCTATTTTTACCAACATACTTACACTTAACAAAACCAACACATTCCAATCGTTTCAGGTTATGAGAAACTCTCGACTGTTCAAAACCTGTTTCTTTAACAATCTCACCAACATTTCTCTGTCCTTTTCTTAAAACTTTAATTATTTCAAACCTTGTATGGTTTGTGAATGCATTGAAAAATGTCTTGTATTTTATGTAACTCATTTTAGAACCTATTATGTTTATTTAAACATATGATACATAAGTCATACTTATATATAAATGTTTCTATTTATTATTTTCATCTAGAAGTAGTAAAATTTACTTCAAAACAACAACGTTAGTCATTCCTCTTCTTTTTCTTTCAACTATCTCTCTATTCTCTAGTTTATCTAAAATCCTAGAAATTTTAACTTTTGAAAATCCAGAATTATCAACTAAATCAGATTGAAAAATAGTTCCATCAGAATCTTCTATAACTTTGATTATTTTTTTTTCCTCACCATTTAAATCATTAGTATTAATCTTTCTCTTTACAGTTTTCTCTTTAATCTTCTTAACAACAATTCTCTCAGCAGGTTTGTTAAACATTATAACTAATCCAATTACAACTATAATTCCTATAATAGCTAAACTAACTCCCGTCTGAACTCTTATAGTATCATACATTGTACACTCAGGCCCATGAGCACAAGTATCATCAACAATTGTGTTTAATGCACTATTAAATATTCCAACTATAATTGCCATTACAACAGCAATTCCAATAATCAACCATCCTACGTGTTTATTTTCCATATATTTGAATTCCTTTGGAATTTAAATGCTCGAGAATCTTTGATTCTCGTTGTTTCCAACTCGTTCAACTATCAGGGGCCTTCTGTGGTGGCGAACGATTTCATGAGGCGATGAAAATCGACCAACGAGTGAGATCGCGAGTTGTGGCAAGAGTTGGATTACTATATCAATAAAAATTTACTACTTAAATCTTATGAAACTAAACTTAATATAAATGAAGTATTCTCTTCAGCTTTCAAAGAATGTTTAACATCAGCTTTCATATGGATAAAAACTCCTGGTTTCATCTCAATATCTTCTCCTTCCAAATTAAAAATTCCTTTTCCTTCAACAACATAAACACTTCCTTCTTTTGAAGATGTATGCTCTGAAATCTCTTTTCCAGCAGCCATACAAAATAAATCAACATTTAATTTATCAGTTTTAATTATTTCTTTACTCAAAACTCCTTCACTAGGATATTCAATCATATCAATTATTTTTTTATTCATTTTTTATTTTCAACCCCCTTTGCAAATTTTGTATATCTTTCCTTATCTTCTTTTCTCTCAATCCCTATTTTCATAAATTTTTTCTCCATCTCTTCTAACTCTTCATTATCTAAAGCTTCATCAGCCATAGGGTATAAAATATTATCTTCTTTGTATATATGTTCTTGCAATAACTGAGCATAACCTCTTCCATTTTCAATAACTTTTTCCTTGTTATCTTCCTTAACCTCATCTTCCATATTTTTAACAAACTCTCTACCTAAATCATGCTCATGCAACATCTGATCAATAGGATTACAATGCAATTTCTCCTGAGTTCCTTGCTTACACATCTCTTTAAACAAAATATCCTCTTCTTTTGCATGATGAAACTTATCAGCATAACTTCTTATAAAATCAATAGTCTTAGCAAAAAACTTTTCATCTATCTCTTTACCATTCTCAATCTCTTCACATTCTTTAATTAGAGCATCCACTACTTTCAAAATATAAACATGTTCATCTATTAATAATTGAATTGGTTTACTCATCTTTCCCCCTATAATCCGCAATAGCAGCTTTCAAAGCATCAGCAGCTAAATTTGAACAGTGCATCTTAATCGGAGGCAACTTTCCTAAAGCATCAGCAACATCCTTATTAGTAATCTTCAAAGCTTCATCTAAAGTTTTTCCCATAGCCAATTGAGTAACCATTGATGAAGTAGCAATAGCAGCAGGACAACCCAAGGTCTGAAACTTTATATCTGAAATCTTATTATCTTTAACTTTAATATAAACATACATCACATCTCCACAATTATGAAGAGTAAAAGCTTCTGAAACAAAAGAATGAGAACCAGGAATTTCTAAGTTATAAACAAGTCCAGAATATTTTTTTTGTTCAGTTTTTGTTATTGGGGTATATAAATAATTATTATCAAACCAGGAAGTAACAGAAGTGTAAGATTTAGGAGTATATTTAATTCCTAAAATATCACATAGATTCTTCAAAGAATCTCTTTGTCCAACATGAATTATGTAACTTTCTTTATGCTTAATTCCTCTAACAATTTTTTCTTTTTCAAAATAAATAGAAGGAACTATTTTTTGTCTTAATAATAATAATTTTAATTGATAAGCAAGTTTAGGAGAAATTGTAGAATAACCTACCCTTGCCCCGTCACGATTAAGATTAACATAACCATCCCCTCTCCACATTCCTTTAATCAAATCCTTTTGCTTTTCAACAGGGAGAAACATCATAAAATCTGGGAGTTCTTTATTCTGTGCTCCTTTGTTAAATAGTCTTTTAAAAAATCTTGATAATCTTGCACTATAGATTAAGATCTTCGTAGTATTTTTTTTAACATCCTCTTCAATTTTAGCATCAATTCCAAATAATTTTTTAACTAATTGAAATGTATCTTTCACATATTCCTTTTCATTAATGTTAAAACAAATTGAAATATGATTATTACATTTTCTTTCACTTATATGCCTCTCTGCTAAAAAATAACCAGATAGTCTCAAAAATTCAGAATTTATTGGAATTTTATTTGGGAGGTCTTTACTTTTAAAATCATATTTTAATTTAGGAATATCAAAAGAAATAAATTTAACATCTTCAGTTTTTTTAGGAATTGGATATAAGATGATATCTCTCTTCTCCAAATTTTCAGCATGATACCATGCAGGAATTAATTTCTTTTTATTTTTTGTTCTAAAATATTTTTGTTTTTTATCTGGAAGTTTAATAGCATAAACAAGATGTTCTGGAGTTAGAGAAACATTTCCTAATTGATTCTTTAATATAGTTATATTCCCATTATATTTTCTTCTTGAAGTTTCTTCTACCTGACTATATCCCCCCTTATGATTTAAAACTTTTTTTGTTTTATCTAATTTAGAAATTTGTATTAGCTCAGGATTAGTATGGATTTTTTCTGTGGGCAATAAACATCTAGGATTTCCAACTTTCCCAACTCCGTCTGCATCTTTCATCTCTCCCATATTCTTAGGATTTCTAAACATCTCTAAAACTTTCTCATTATATTGTTCCATTGTATTTGAATTTTTTAAAATTTAAATGCTCGAAAATTTCTTTGAAATTTTCGTTGTATCCAACTCGTTCAACTATCAGGGACCATCTTAGGTGTGGGGGTCAGAGTTGGATTTTATTTATTTCTCAGCTTTCTTTTCTAACTTCTTATTTATCTCATCAACTACTTTGTCTGCATCAATACCATGAGCTTCACATCCTTGCTCAATTGTCTCTTCACCAGCCATAGGACAACCTAAACAATACATACCATTTTTCATAAATACCTCTGCAACATCTGGATCTCTCATCAAAGCTTCTGAAAACTTTGTCTTCTTAGTTATCTTCATTGTTATCTCCTAAAGCCTCTTCTTCCCTACACACATCACACCCACTTCCATCACAACACACAAACTTTTCTTTGTCATCAAATTTATTATTTGGTCTCATTTTATCTCCTTTTATTTAATTCTAATTTTAAACTCTCTAAATTAATTCCTTGATATTGGCTTTTACTAATTTCTTTATCTTCTCCAAGAATTTTAACATTAAATCCAACAGATTCAGCAATCTGAATATAATCTTCTTTTAATAAAGCTCCTGCAACACAACCACATAAAAGTTTTTCATCATTTTTCTGTTCATCACTAAGTTCTCCTAACAAGACAATATCTGAAATATAGCCTTTTCCATTTTCTTTTAAAACTCTATGTATTTCTTTGAAAACTTTTTCTTTATCTGGAGAAAGATTAATAACACAATTACTTATAACAACATCCACACTATTATCTTCAATAGGTAAATCCTCTATTTCTCCTAGTTTAAATTCAACATTTTTATAATCATCTTTTTCAGCATTTTCTTTAGCTCTTATTACCATCTCTTCAGTCATATCTACTCCAATTACTCTTCCTGTTTTTCCAACTCTTTTTGAAGCTAAAAAAGCATCAAAACCTGCCCCACTTCCCAAATCCAACACTATATCTCCTTCCTTAATATTGCTCAAGGCAACTGGATTTCCACAACCTAGCCCTAAATTTCCTGCAGTTTGTATATCTTCTTCAGAATATCCTATAGATTTTGAAATAGTTTCATCTGAACCACACCCACAACTACAGCATCCACTATCCTCAACTATTTTTTTATACCCTTCTTTAACAATTTGTTTGATATCTTTTTCCATTAAATTGGTTGTCTATATTTTATTTAAACGGACTTATCTTCCTTAATTTAATTACAACATCACTTAAAACTTCTAGAACTTTATCTATTTCTTCTTCATTATTAAATTTACTTAAAGATATTCTTATTGAACTATTAGCACATAAATCATCTAACCCCATTGCTTTCAAAACATGCGAAGCTTCTAATGTATGAGAACTACAAGCAGAACCAGTTGAAACTTGAATTCCATAACCATCTAAATACTCTGCAATTGCCTCACCTTCAATATTATTAAAAGACAAATTAATATTATTACACAACCTATTATATCCTTCAGGCCCATTTAATTTAACATTATCTATCTTATCAATAATTTTTTTTATCATTCTATCTCTCATCTCAGACATTTTTTTAATATTTTTCTTATCAGCTAATTCAACAGATTTTCCAAAACCAACAATTCCAGGAATATTTTCAGTCCCACTTCTCATCTTTCTTTCATGTCCTCCTCCATGCATAAAGATATCAATTTCAACTCCCGATCTAATATATAAAGCTCCAACTCCTTTAGGCCCGTGAATCTTATGAGCATTTAAAGTAACTAAATCTAAATTCTGTTTCTTAACATCAATATCAGTTTTAGTATAAGATTGACAAGCATCAGTATGAAAATAAACCCCTTTATCTCTACAAATCTTTCCTATCTTCTCCAAATCTTGAATAACACCAACCTCATTATTCCCATGAATAACAGAAACAATAGCAGTATCTTCTGAAATCTCTTTCTTCAAATGTTCCAAATCAACAAATCCTTCTTTATCAACATCTAGATATGTAACTTTTATTCCTTGCTTTTCTAACCACTTTGACGCATTTAAAACACAATCATGATCAATCTTAGTTGTTATAACATGTTTCTTCTCTGTCTTCCAAACAGCTCCTTTAATTGCCCAATTATTAGCTTCTGTTCCTCCAGATGTAAAATAAATTTCTTCTGGTTTAGCATTAATTGATTTTGCTATAATTCCTCTAGCTTTTTCCATTGCATCTCTTGCTTCCTGTCCTAAACTATGAACACTTGAAGCATTTCCATATTTATCACTATGAAACTTATTCATTTCATCAACAACTTCTTTATCAACTTTCGTTGTCGCAGCATTGTCAAGGTATATCTTTTCATTCATTTTTCTTCTTCTTTATTTTTTCAATTTTAAATTTCTCTGGAAATATAGCAGCACGATATCCACACTTATTACACCTCCACCACACCCCATCCCCTCTTTCCATAACAACATTATTACTCTTACACTTAGGACAAATTCTTACCATCATACACACTTACAATCATCAGCAAAATTACAATGCTCACAATTCTTAGACTCATGTTTATCTAAAATATTTAATATTGGAATTAAAGTTGTTTTATTCAAGCTATAAATTCTTTTTTTCCCTAAAATTTTACAATTAACCAGATTACATAATTTAAGTGAACCTAAAGCATGACTTAATTTACTTTGCTCAACTTTTAATTTAGTGACAAGCTCATTAACACTCATTTCTTTCTCTCTTAAAGAAGTTATAATATCTATTCTAAGTTTATTAGAAAGTCTACTAAAAAATACATGATAATTCTTAGCTCTTTTATTATGTGTAATATTTCTCATATGAATTATAATTCATACTACTTTATAAATATTTCGGTAGTCCAGAATCATCCATTCTTAATAAATTCTTCAACTAATTTCAAAACTTCTTTCTGTTTATTAGGGACAAAATTAATAGAACCTGCATTTTTATGCCCACCCCCATCAACAAAAGCATTAGGAAGTTTCTTTTCTATAAATTCAATAAGTTTATGAACTGAAAAATTAGCTTCATCAGTAGCCCTAATTGTCATCGCTGTTCTCATCAATCCAATTGAAATAACACTTGTCAACTTCTTTGTTTTCTGAACATCATCATGAATAATCCCAATAGACCTTCCTGGCTTAGGATAAAAATCAAAACCTGGGAAAGTCTCATCAATATCAACTAACTGCAAATTAGTCTTCCCAACTTTTTTCACAACAGCATTAGCCCTCCCCATTTCCAAAGCCTTTGCATCAAGCTTTTTAATATAAGGCGCAAGTAAATCAACTAACTCTTTTTGTTTATTCCTCGGCTCTCCAAAAACAACTTCAATATATTCTCTAACTTCCATAAATCTTATCCTCGATGAAACATAATCTATAACAGTAGAAATATTAGACAACAAATCTCTTGAATAACCTTCCTTTTCTGCGATTTTAACATAATCATCAACAGCAGATTTATTATTCAAATCAATTCTATCAGCCAACCCAGCCAACGCAGGAATCTGATTAATATTAGCAACAGAATTATTAACCAACCTCGCAAGTTCAGCACACAACATTCCTGCAGAAAATCTTGCCCCGTCTTCTCCAACTAAAAAAGGATTAATATGAACAAGAACCTCGTCGGAAATAACATCTTCATCAAAATAATGATGGTCAACAACAATAAACTCCATGCCGTGAATTTTCCCTTGCTTAATAGCCATAAGATCTTGCGAAGACGAGCCATTATCAAGAATAATAATTAAAGGCATTTTATTTGAAAACTTTGCAACATTTCTAAGCGAGCTCGCAGTATCTCTTATTGAATCAGAAAGTTCATAAAACGGCGCTGTCGAAGGAGACCTCATATAATATTCCCAAGAAGCCTTCAGAGAATTATGTTGTTTCTCAATCAAAGGAAGAATCGCCCTCTCCAAAGCAAACCCAGCACTATATCCATCTGTATCATTATGATGCCTTATAATTATAGGTCTGTTCTGAATTATCGCCAACCTTATCTCCCCCGCAGCTTTAACAAATCTCTCCTTTAAATTATCTAAAATATCACTCTTAATCAAAAAATCAATCTCTTCAACCTTTGCTCTTTTTCTTTGAATATCTGAAATTGTTTTAATCAATGTATTTTTATCTTCATCTGTTAAACGTTTTATACTAACAATTTCTCCTTCAATCTCTCCATTAAATTCAACAACTTTAACAATAGCTCTCACTGCATCATTCTCTTTAATTTCCGGAAAAGCTCTTGCTCCTGGCGACACAAATCCCTTAAGAGGCATAGTCCCAGTTCCATCAGAAACATCAAATATCGTCGGTCCCCCAGTCTGAACAATTCTTTCAACAATCCCTCCAATAATAACACTATCAGGCCCAAGAGTCATATTCTCAATAGCAACATATTTCAGTTCTTTCTTTGGACCTCCAGAACTCTTTCGAGAATTATCATAACCAGAACTTTTCTTAAACTTCCCATAGCCTCCATCTTTTTTCCCAGTAAACTTGTTATTATGTTTTTTCATATTATTATTTAATTACGTTCAATTTAAACTTTATGGAAATAAAGTTTATCAAATCAACCCTTAGAAATAGCATCAGTAGGACAAACTTCAATCATCTCTGTAACTTCATCGTCAGTAAAATCATTTTTCTTAACAACAGCCTTCATCTCACCATTAACATTTTCTAATTCAATTCTTTCATCAGCAACAGTTGTACATGCCCCACAACCAATACAACTAGGGATATCAATTTTAATTTTCATAAAAACCAAAACAAAAATACATTTTTAAACTTAACTAACTATAACCAAATATGGAAAAAGAAGAGGTTTCTGTAGTTAAATGCAAAACATATAATAACAAACTTGTAGCAAAAGCTCTTGAAGATTCATTAAAAAATATTAACTTTAATTTTATACCCAATCAAACAATTTTAATTAAACCAAACATTTTGTCACCAACACATCCAGATAAAGCAGTAACAACTCACCCAATCATTCTTGAAGAACTATGCAAAATCCTAAAAAAACATAATTCAAAAATTCTAATTGGAGAAAGCTCTTCTCACAACACTGATGAAGCATTCAAAACATCTCAAATTTCAAAACTATCAAAATACGCAAAAATAATTAATTTTGAATCACAAGATAAAAAATTCTTTAATCTAGGAGAAGGAGAACTTTCAAAAGTCCCTCTACCAAAAATATTATTTGATGTAGATTTAATTATTAATGTAGCAAAACTTAAAACTCACAGTCTTACAACAGTAACATTGTCTGTAAAAAATTTATATGGTTGTGTTCCAGGACAACTAAAAGAAAAATATCATCGCGTTCTTCCTCTAGCAAAAGACTTTTCAAAATTACTTATAGGAATTGAAAACAAAATAAAACCCCAACTAAATATTATTGATGGAGTTATAGGATTAGAAGGAGAAGGCCCAGGACCTACAGGAACACCCATAAAATCAGGAATAATTCTAGCAAGCAAAAATTCTCCCGCACTTGACATAATAGCCTCAGAGAAAATGGGCTTTAATTATAAAGAAATTTACACTAACATATATTCAGAGATAAACATAAAAGATATAGATATCATAGGTAATGGAAAAAACATTCAACTTAATTTCAAAAAACCAAGCCATTTAATGATTCCATTTTTTATGTATCTCTCAAGATTATTGCCTAAACCAAAAATAGCTTACAAGTATGAAAAATGTACAAGATGCAAAACCTGTGAAAAAAAATGCCCTGTTAAAGCAATATCAATGACTCATTCTTATGAAAAAAAATCAAACTATCCTGAATGTGATCATAAAAAATGCATTATGTGCTTATGTTGCATTGAAGTATGTCCAGAACAAACAATATACTTACAAGAACCTTTATTAAGAAAAGCAGCGAAATCTTTTTATAAATTATTCAAAAAACTAAGATAATGCTACCCCTAATACAATCCTTACAATACTTCAAAGACTTTCCAATTGCAAAATTTGAAATAGTAAATGAAAAAAGTTTAGTTGAAGCCTCTTCAAAAATTCAATTTCCTTTATATCTAAAAGTTGATACAGAAAAACACAAAGCAAAAATAAACGCTATATTCAAATGCAACAATTTCCAAGAACTACAAAAAAACTTCAACAGCTTATTAAAAAAATTCCCAAATCAAAGATTAATAATCCAAGAAGATATCAAAGGAATAGAACTAGTTTTAGGAATTCAAAAAGATAAAACATTTGGAAAAATTCTCATGTTAGGAATTGGAGGAACACTTATAGAACAAATCAAAGACATAAAGTTCAGAAAAATTCCAATAACTAAACAAGAAATTCAAAATTCAATAGAAAAATTAAATTTATATAACTCAATATCATCTTCTTTAAATGAACACAATAAGCAATCTTTCATAAACCTTGCTTATGAAATTCAAAAACTTAATTTAAAAGAAGCAGATCTCAATCCAATAATATTAACAGACAAAGAAGCAAAAATTGTCGACGCTAGAATTCAAACCTAAAATGCCAAAAAAACCAAAAAACACAATACTAAAAGAGATAAATAAAATAACTTCTATTGGAGGTCACGTCCCAAAACTTATTACCCGATTCATAAGATATCTAACAACAGGAGCTATTGCTTTAGTTCTTGATTTAATTTTATTATTTATCCTAGTTGAATTAGCAAAACTAGAAATTCTTACAGCAGCTGCAATCGCGTTCTCAATAATATTCACTCTAAACTTTTTTCTGATTAGAAGATGGGGGTTTAAAGGAACCAAAGTGTCAAGTGCAAAAAGTTTCATATACTTCAGCTCCTTTGGATTAATAAGCTTATTATTAACTCTAATAATTCTAGGAATCATAATGAACACTTTCCACTTCCACTACTTAGTTGCAAGATTCTTAACAGCAATAATTGTAGGAGTTTTCAATTTCACTATGAACTACATTTTCACTTTTGACATGGCTCGTAAAATTGACCAAGATTTACATACTTACTCTAAGACATAACTTCCAAGTAATCCTACTCTATCTTAATCTCAAAGTTAAAGTAAAATTATAAAATCTCAATGTCTTTCTAACATATCCTATGAGAATTAAATTACAATTTGTTAGGAAATTTCTAAGTAAATTCAAATTTTCAAGATGGAATTCCAAAAGACATTTATTAGACACTCTCCCAAAAATAAAAACAGCTGACAAATACATTCCAGAAAAACTCAAATATAACAAAGATATTCAGTTAACATTGTAAAGACAACATTAAATTTTTTAAAGATTAATTTTAAATATCCCTCATACTATTTATTAAAATGAACCCAAACATAATCAGATCAATAATCTTCCTCATAGCAGCCTTAATTCTAATTATATATCCAAAAAAAGTCATGAAATTCCAAGAATACATCTTAAAAAAAATAAATATTAAAGCCAGAGATTCAGAAAAATCAACTAGAATTCTAGGAATCATCTTCCTAATAATTGCTGCAATCTTATTTTATTTTGGATTAAAATGATAA
>JAHIVP010000018.1 GCA_018816335.1 Nanobdellota archaeon
CCATCGCATCTTGAAATTGAAAATTTCAATCTCATTCAAAATCCATAAAAGATTTTGAAGATAATGGTATTGCATCTGGCTTGATTCAATCAAAAACTTTAAAACCAAACTCTATCTATAATTATTAGGCCACCATCGCATAATGGTATTGCATCTGGCTTGAGATGAACCTTTTAGAAAAAGGTTCCCAAAAAATCTACAAGGAACCAGAGCCCTTCGGGGCATCCCCGTTCGATTCGGGGTGGTGGCGTTTTCTAAAGGATGTAATCCTTTACGACATCCTCGATGTCGAAATGACTTCCGAATTCTGATTCTCGTTCGGGGAGCGTTTACACGAATTACAAATAATTAAAAATCAATGAGTGTGGGTGCAAGGAGGGGTGGTGGAGTTATAAATGATAAAAAACTCCAAATCCGCATTCTGCAGGATTTTCCGTAGAAAAATTTTATTAATTGAAAAATATTCTAGAAGTGTTAAGTTGGATATTAGAAAGGGAGATTAATAGATGAATAAAAAGGGGGGTGTTCTGATTTAGAGATTAATTCTAACTATGATTTTTTTCAACAGAAGGATGTTCATGACCAATCTGTTTTCTTTTTCTAAGAGTTTGAATTTGTTTTTCTCTTTCTTGTTTGTAATTTTCCCTATCAGTGTTTAGGGTTTCAATTAATTTTGCTGTATATTCTCCACCTAAAAAGTGAGGCATAATAACATAGTCAGCTCCTTGTTTATAGAATTCAAAAGTATCATCAATATTATGAGATGTTAAAATTACAGTAGTTTTTTTACTTCTCTTTCTTACTTTATCTAATAATAAAAGTCCTCCTTCAAGTTCAGGAATTGTGGAAATAATTAATTCTGCTGATGAGATGTTTAGATCTCTTAAAAATTCTGTGTCTTCTGCATCTCCGTAAATGCAAGGAATTCCTTCTGATTTTAGATATTTAACAGTCTCAGGATTAAAATCAACTACTAGATATTTTTTTCTTAACTTTTTAAAAGATTTCAAAATAGAAAAACCAATTCTATTATATCCTAAAAGTAAAAGGTCAAATTCTTTTTTTGGAATTTTATCTTCTTTAGCATTTTTTCTTTCAAAGAATTTTAGAGGTTTTGATAAAATATTATATATCTGAGGAAGATAATCCATTAAATAAGTTGAAGATGCAATTGTTATTAATCCTGTTAAAACAATAATTGAAGATATTTCTGGAAGAATGTGTCCTAGTGTAACTCCTAAAGCCACAATAATAAATGAAAACTCAGAAATCTGTCCAAGAGAGATTGCTGAGAAAAAACTTGTTCTTCTTTTATGACCTGCAATTCCCATAGAGATTAAAACAATAAATAACTTGAATAAGATTACAAAAATAGATAATATAATTGCAATTTGTAATATATTAGAGAGATTTGATAAATCTATTTGTAAACCTAATAAAATAAAGAATATAATTAAAAAGAAGTCTCTTAGAGGTTTTACTTTAGCTGATATCTCAGTATGATAAGGAGATATTGCAAGAGACATTCCTGCTAATAGTGCCCCAATCTCCATACTAAATCCTAATTGGAAAAATAAAGATGCAAGTAAAAAACACCAACCAATTGCAAATAAAAATAATAGTTCTTGGTTTTTAGCTATGAATTTTGTTATACTTGGTAGAACAAAAATACTTGCTAAGAATAATCCTAATATTGAAGCTCCTGCATAAATAATATTATTTGTGGGAATAGCTCCTCCTGTTCCTTGAGAAAAGTAAGAAAGTAAAATTAAAAGTGCAATAACTACTAAATCTTGAAGGATTAAAATTCCTACTGTTATCTTTCCATAAAGAGAGTCTAGGTCTCTTTTATCTGAAAGGATTTTAGTGATAATAATTGTTGAAGAGAATGTTAAAGCAAAGCAGATATAAAGTGAAGGAAGTAATGCAAAGTTAAGAAGATAAAATGATAATGCAAATGAAGCAGCTGCTGTAAAAATTATTTGAATTGAACCAATAATAAGAGAAGTAAATCCTACTTCTTTAATAACTCTGGGATTTAAGTGAAGTCCAACAATAAATAAAAGAAATGCAACCCCAAAATGAGAGAAGTTTAAAATGGTCTCAGATTCTCCTATTGCGCTTAGAAAAAAAGGACTTATTACAATTCCTGTTAAAATATACGCTATGATTAAGGGTTGTTTTAGGGCTCTCATAATAAAAGATATACCAAGAGCTATAACAATTATTAAACTTAAATAAATAAATGTATCTAACATGCTAGACACCTCTCGGTTTCTAGCTGCTCCCAACCTCGCTCGTCAGTCATTTGTATCTCCTCGTGAGATTGCTCGTCGTGAAATCACTCGCCTCCAACGGTTCATCAGAAACTTTAGTTTCTGAGTGCCATCAAAATCTAAAAGATTTTGAGGTCTAGCTAACTTCCCTCTATGATTTGGAAAATCTTCGATTTTCATTTCTCTTTTATTATATATCATTTATCTAATTTTTATAGGTGCTAGACAACCTAAGGTTTTCTAGCGAACTTTCCTCTTTATTTAGTTAAATAGATTTTTATCTATTTAATTCTTATGGGACGCGTTTTATGATATTGTTTTATAGCGTCTTTAAGTTCTACTTTACTTTCTGAATAGATTGTTAATAGAGGTTGGTGTTTTTTCACTCTATCATCTAAAGTTTTATACAAATACATTCCTGCGTTTTTATCTCCTGGACATCCTGCAATTCTTGCTATGTTGTTAAGTTCTTTGATTTTTAGTTCATATATTTTTCCAGTAGAATTAGAGTTTATTGTTTTTTGGAATTTTGTTTTTTGGAATTTTTTATTTACATCTCCATTTTGAGCTTCTACAATTTGTTTAAATTTTTTAAAAGCTTTCCCAGAATCTAAGATAGTTTTTGCTAGTTCTTCACCTTTTCCTTTTTTAGCTTTTTTTGTTAGTTCTAATAAAAGTCCTGAAAGTTCTAATGCTCTTTTTTCTAATAAAGGAGGAGCGTCTTTTTCTCTTTTTAACACACTTAATACTTCTTGAATTTCTAAAGATGGGCCAATTGAATTTCCTAGAGGTTTTTCTGTTTTTTTAAGAAATGTTTCTAAATTAACTTTAAAATATTTAGCAATTTGTTTAAATTCTTTTGATAATCTTTCTGCTTGAGTTTTTGTTACTTTAGCGTTTTTTCCATAAGGAATATCAATTACAATGTATTTTGAATTTACAGATAATTTTTTTGCTAAGATACTTGCTAATAATTGTGTTTCTGGATCTAAGTTTAGTAAACGTTCTACACGAATTAATTTGTCGTCGGCAGGAGCTAAGTTTAGTGAACCTCCCCAAACTAAGCAAGCATTGGTTTTTTTAATTATTTTTAACATTTCAGGAATAGAAAAATTGACTTGGCAAATTACTTCCATAGCATCTGCTGTTCCTGCTGCTGAGGTTATTGCTCGACTTGAAGTTTTTGGAATTATTAATCCTGCTGATGCACATATTGAAACTAAAATGGGGGTTACTCTTCCTGGAACTCCTCCGATTGAATGTTTGTCTGCAATTATCCCTGAATGAAGAGGAAGAGTTTTTCCTGTAGATAAAATTGCTTTTATCATTTTTATTGCTTCTTTTATAGATGTTTTTGATTTGTAAACTGCAGAAATAAAATATGCAATTTCAGATTCTGTTAAAGCATTATCAGAAATATCTTTCATTATTGTTTTTAGTTCAGTTTGGGAAAGAGTTTTTCCTTGCATTTTTTTTCTGATTAAAGAAATTGATTCTGGTTTTGGAGCTAGTTCAATATCAACATATTTTGGGAATTTTTTATGAAGAACTTCTTTTGAAACTGCTATTTCATTCATCTTTGTTAAATTGCATGCTGTATCAACAACAGAAATTATTTGATTTTTTCCTCCTGTGATTTTTATTCTATCATCTACTTGGATTGATAATTTATCAGCAAGTTTTTCATCAATGATTGCTACTGGACGTCCTGCTGACCATTTCAATGATTTGATTTTAAGTCTAATTTTTGTAAACCTCTTTTGTGATAATAGAATGAATAGTGTGTTTTTATATATTTTTATTTATACTTCTCTTTTTTTGTAAAACTGAATAAGGATACTTTTGATTGATATGACTCAATTACAATTATTAAATAAGATATTATCAAAGGCCCTATTATTAATCCTAAAATTCCAAAAGCCATTAGTCCTCCAATCATTCCAACTAAAGTTATAGGAGTGTTTAGATTTGATCTATCTGCAACAAATTTTGGACGAATTATGTTGTCAATCCAGCTTATTATAATTGAACCATATAGTATTAAACCAATACCAGCGAAGGTGTCACCTTGTATTAAAAAATAGATTGAAATTGGGACCCATATTAACCAAGCTCCGATAATTGGAATTATACCTGTTAGTATAGCTAAGAAAGTAAATAGTAAAGCGTTGGGAGCTCCAAATATAAACAAACCAACACCTGTCAAAACACCTTGAATAATTCCTACAATAATTTGTCCGTAAATAACTGCGTTTGTTATTCCTTTAAATTGGTCTGATAATTTTTTTTCTGCAGATACACTAAACGGAGAGATATTTTTAATATAGTCAAATAGTTTAACTGAATCTCTCATTACAAAAAATAAAACAAACAAGAAAACACCAAGTTGAAAAGAAAAATTTGGGATGTCTATAATAAAATCTGAAAATCCTTTTGAAAAAGCTCCAACTATATTGGCTATAAAAGTATTAGTTACTGTAGATACTGTGCTTATAACTTCAGCAGAAGGATTGGGAAACATTGATAGTATAAGACTTGAAATATCTGCACCTTGGAGAAATACATATGCATTGAATAATTGTTTTATTATAATTGGCAATAAAAACCATAAAGGAAGAATAACAATCAGTAAGAACATTAAAACTACTAATAATGCAGAAAAATTTGGAGATTTAATTCTTCGTAGGAAAAAATTATATACTGGAAGAAATGAAAATCCTAAAACCAATGCAAAAAAGATTGTTAGTAAAATAGGTCTAAGAATTAAAAAAGTTAGGATAATCAAGATTGCAATGAACCCATACATAGATACTTTTTTAAATGATTCTTCAGTTATCATATTTTAATAGGGAGATGTATGTTTATAAAATTTTGTTAAGATTCAAATGAGTACTATAAAAAAAATATTTGATAAAGAAATAGATGAAGAGGTTCACTCTGATTTTTTGAAGTTTGGTAGAGGAGAATATCCAGATAAGTATTTAGTGGAATGTAAAAAGCAAGCTTCGAAATGGGCAATAAAAACTTCAGCAGAGTTTGCTAATTTTTTTGTTAGGAAGTGTCTTGAAAAAGTTTCAGAGAGTGTTATGATTAAAGGAATAATTGTTTCAACATTAGATATTGAGAAAGATTGTGATTTTGAATTTGAAGTTAAGAAAGCTATGGGTATTAGAAAGATTGTTGTTAATTCAGAGATTGGAAAAGATAAAATTTTGAATTTAATGGAAAAATATCCAAAAGTATTTTTTGCTTTGACATTTTCAACAGGGAATTGTGATTTGAAAATTAAGGCTAAAGCTCCTAAAAGTTCTAAACCTGGAAGTAAGACTAAAGATGGAGAGGGACCTAAGGCAGATTTTTGTAGTTTAAAGACAACAGATGTTAATCTTGTTAGAGAATTATTATTTGGAGTTGATTTTAATTCAGCTAAAGAAGTTAAAATTAATCATACTATTGTTATTGAGGATGTTATTTATCCTAAAGATGAATCCAATCCTGAAAAGGTAAGAGAGATGTCAAAGAGGAAGGGAAAAATTATTAGAAAGATTAATGTTGATGGAAGAGAGGAAATTAAGGAAGCAGAGTTTGAGGGTTAATTTTTAAAATAATTTTCTATAAAATTTATTCTATTTATTGCATCTATAAAGGCTTTGAAAGAAGAAGTTACAACATCATTATCTTGGGATTTTCCTACAACTTTCCAAGAGTTTTTTGAAATGGTTATTTTTGTTATTCCTTTTGAATCTGAGCCTGGAGATTCTGAAGATACTTTGAAATCTTGTAATTCAATATTTTTTTGAATTAATTTTTTTATTGCTTTTATTCCTGCATCAACTTGACCGTTTCCAGAGGATGTTTCTGATTTTTCTCCATCTTGAGTTTTTATTTTTACTTCAACTTCATAATTTCCATTATTGTGGATTGGATGATAAGAAATAAATTCATGATGAATAGGAATTTCTGAATTATTTATTGAACTAATTATATCTGCGTCATCTACTTCTTTTAATTTATCTGATTTGTTAATAAAGTTTGTAGATGCTGTTTGAAATTGGTCTTCTGTTAAATTAATGTTTAAGGATTCGAATTTTGATTTCAATGCGTTTCTTCCTGAACGTGGACCAAAAGTGATGATTGATTTTACTCCATAATCTTCAGGGTTCATTGTTTCGTAGGTTTTCTTTTCTTGTTGAACTCCGTGTTGATGTATTCCTGCTTCGTGAGCAAAAGCATTTTTTCCTACTATTGCTTTGTTAGGTTGAGGATAAATTTTTGTTATCTTACTTAATAACTTACTTGACTCTCCGATAAGTTGAGTATTAATATTTGTTTTTCCAATATTTCTTTCTTTTAATATTGCTACAATTTCTTCCATCGAAGTGTTTCCTGCTCTTTCTCCAATTCCATTAATTGTGCATTCAATTTGTCGAGCTCCTGCTTTAAATGCTTCAATTGAAGTTGCTGTTCCCATTCCAAAATCATTATGATTGTGAACTGAGAATATTGCATCTAATCCTTTTTCTCTTATTTTTTCAATTACATATTTTACTTTTTCATAACACTCAGATGGAGTAAGCCAGCCTACTGTGTCTGGGAGATTAATTGTTGTTGCTCCTGCATTAATTGCCTCGGTAACTACTTCTACAGTATAATCTTTATCTGTTCTTCCAAAATCTTCGCAAGAAAATTGAACATCGTCAACATATGTTTTTGCTTTTTTTATTGCTTTGACTGCTTGTTCAATTACCCATTCTTTTGTTTTTTTGAATTTTCCTTCAATATGAATTTGAGATGTTGCAATAAAAGTATGGATTCTTTTTTTATGTGCTGGTTCAATTGCTTTTGCTGCTGCTTCTACATCTTCTTCAACTGCTCTTGCTAAAGAACAAATTATTGGGCCATCTGGAGTTCCTACTTCTTTTGCAATTTGATTGATTGATTCAAAATCTCCTGGTGAAGAAATTGCAAATCCTGCTTCAATTATGTCAACTCCTAATTTTGAAAGTTGTTTTGCTATTTGTAATTTTTCTTCTGGTAACATATGAAAACCTGAAGATTGTTCTCCATCTCTTAAAGTTGTATCAAAGATTATTGCTCTTGGTATTTCATTATTTTCTTCTTGTTTCATTTGTAGTATCTCTTTATTTGGGTTGGTAGTTTTTAAATTTATATACAATGCAGAAAACTATTTATACCACAAATCATTTATTATATAATGGGAGAGATTCAAGACAAAAAAAAATCTTCTGAGATTTGTGGAGCAATAATCGGAGATGGTTGGATACAATCTAATGAAAGAGGTTTCTTTCTTGCCGGGGATCCCTTAGAAGACAAAGATTATTATGATAATCATATCTCTAAAATTTTTAAAGATATTATCTCTCCTGTTAAACCTAAAGAATTTCCATATTGGAAAGTTTATGGGATTTCATTATATAAAAAAGAATTAATAAAAAAATTAATAAGTCTTGGTCTCCCAAAAGGTAAAAAAGTTAACTCTGCTTTTATTCCTAGATGGATAATGAAATCTAATAAAACTATTGTTAAGGCGTTTATTAGAGGTTTATTTGATACTGATGGATGTATATTTTTTCAAAAAGATTATACTAAATATGCAAAAGATTTTAATAAGAAATATCATACAAAAGCGAGAATAAGAATATCAAGCATATCTTTTAATTTAATAGATCAGATTTTTGAATTATTTAATAGATTAAACTATAGGGTTACTAAAAGAAAGATAAAAAGAGGATTTTCAAATAACCGTAATAATAATGATGTCTATATTTTAGAGATGAATGAGATAAAAGGTATTGACAGATTTTTTGTGGAATTACAACCTGGCAATCAAAAACATTTAACAAAGTATCGTGTCTGGAAGAAGTTTGGTTTTTGTCCACCCAATACTACTCTCAAACAAAGAAAGGAAATACTTAAAAATAAGATTAATCCTTATAGATTATATGCGGGGATGCCGGAGCGGTCAAACGGGACAGTTTGATGGAATTTTCATCAAGTCCATACTCAAAACCATTTCGGAGGAATCTTTAGAAAAGATTCCCAAAGAACAACATAATGTTGTGAGAGATCTGTTGGCTTAGTGCCTTCGAGAGTTCGAATCTTTCTCCCCGCATTTTATCCTATCGCAGATAGAATTTTATATTTGGATGAGAACTCTAGAGTTCGACGAGTATATTCACGAGTGGAATCTTGGAGGGTTTCAAAATAAAAAGGCGAGTGGGTATAGGAGCTTTCTTTTTCCCCGCATTCACAGCCTGTCGGGGCATATAGTGGTAATTTCATAGACTGTAAATGTGGGTCCCCGCAGGGAGATATTTAAATAGTGAAAAAAATTAGATAAAATATGAAAGGAAAATTTAAAAATTTCAGAAGAAGAAAAAATCATGATAATGGTAATGGTAATGATAAGACTAGTCAGGAGATTAAAGAAGTGGCTAGGAAGTCTTTGACAAATAGAGTTTCAACTAAAAGAGCGAATTATGTTGTGGATACATCTGCTGTTATTCATAAATTTATTCCAGAGGTTATAAGAAGAGGAATAAGAGGAAAAATTATTATTCCAAATGCTGTTATGGCTGAGCTTGAAAATCAGGCAAATAAAGGATTAGAGTATGGGTTTATTGGTTTGGAAGAGATTTCTAATTTACATAATTTATCTAAAAAATATCCTGTGAAGGTTGAGTTTGAAGGAATTAGGCCGCAGGATATGCATATTAGATATGCTAAGTCAGGAGAGATTGATGCTTTGATTAGAAGTATTGCTGTTAAGTATAAGGCTACTTTGATTACAGCTGATTTGGTTCAGGCTAAGTCTGCTCAAGCATATAAATTAAATGTTATATATTTGAAACCTAGTAAACCTGAGAAGAAGAGGGGTTGGTTGAGTAGGATTTTTAGGAAGTCGTAAAGTTTAAGAGTTCTTTTTTTATTATTAATTTATGTCTCCGTAGCTCAGTCTGGATTAGAGCACTTCCCTCCTAAGGAAGGGGTCGTAGGTTCAAGTCCTACCGGAGACGTTCGTAACTTTTATAAGGGATATTTTGATGATGATATTAGTGTTGGAATGAAAATTCCTTCCACATCAGAAAGTCTAAGACTGTGCCTACGCACAGATTAGATTGAGTGACTTTCCGATGCGCTGGTAGTCTAGTGGTAGGATCACAGCCTTCCAAGCTGTTGACCCGGGTTCAAATCCCGGCCGGCGCATTTTTAAACTATAAATTAATGAAATAAAGATGGAAGAAGAGACAGAGAGAAAGAACTGGCATGATAAGTATTATAAGCTGATGCTGCTAATCCCGTTAGTGTTGCTGTTGTTTTCTTTTTATTCAATTTATAGTTTTTATAATGAGACAGGAGATTTTTTTAAGAAAGATGTAAGTTTGACAGGAGGAACTTCAATAACTGTTAATAGTGAAGTTGATCATTCTGATTTACAAAGTTTTTTAGAGGGGAAGATTGGAGATTTTTCAATTCGAGGGATTAGTGATTTGAGAACAGGAGAAGAACTTGCTTTTATTGTTGAGACTATTTCTGAACCAGAAGTTATTCAGCCTGTATTAGAAGAGTATTTGGGTTATGAATTGACTCAAGAGAATTCTTCAATTGAATTTACAGGGCAGAGTTTGAGTGTTGGGTTTTACAAACAATTACAAATTGCTATTTTGATTGCTTTGATTTTAATGTCTATTGTTGTGTTTATTATATTTAGAAATTTTATTCCTAGTTTAGCTGTAATTGTTTCTGTTATTGCTGATATTGCTATGACTTTAGTTGTTGTAAATATGTTAGGAATGAAAATTTCTAATGCTGGAATTGTTGCTTTATTGATGTTGATTGGTTATAGTGTTGACTCAGATATTTTATTGACAACAAGATCTTTGAAGAGTAATGTTGGGACTGTTAATTCAAGATTGTTTGGGGCTTTTAAAACTGGGATTACAATGACTTTAACTTCTATGGCTGCAGTTGGAGTTGCTCTATATATTACATCCTCATTTTCATCTTCACTAAATCAGATTTTTACAATTATCTTGATTGGATTAGGTTTTGATTTATTCAACACTTGGATTACTAATATTGGAATATTAAAATGGTATATGGAGAAGAAAAAAATTGATTGAACATGGGAAAATTAACATTTAGATTATGGTTATTAATTATTGTATTGATTTTATCACTTATAGCAATAAGTCCGAGTTTGGAAAGTGGAGTTGTGATTAGAAGTGTTGATGTTAATTCAAGTGCTTATGATGCAGGGATAAGGGGTGGGGAAGTTATTCAAGGAATTAATGGGCAAGAAGTTAGTGATATAGATGATTATGGAAGAATTATAAATGAAATCCTTAGCACTGGAGAGACTGTTGGGAAAGTAGAAGTTGTTGGAGATGGTGAGATTGATACAACAGATATTGAAAAAATTAAAATTACAATATCAACTAAAGATACTGATTATATATTATTTACAAATGAAGCTCCGAAAATAACTGTTAAGGATATTCCAAGTTCGAGAATAAAAACTGGGTTGGATTTGCAAGGAGGAGCTAGAGCATTAGTTAAACCTGAAGTTGAAATTAGTATGGCACAAATGAATGATTTGATTGAAATAACTAGAAACAGGTTGAATGTTTTTGGATTAAGTGATTTAAGTGTTAGGTCTGTTAGTGATTTAGAAGGAAATAATTTTATGGTTGTTGAAATTGCTGGAGCAACTCCAAATGATTTGAAAGATTTAATTGGAAAGCAAGGAAAGTTTGAGGCTAAGGTTGGGAATGAAAGTGTTTTTACTGGAGGAAAAGATGATATTAGTGATGTTTGTAGAAATGATGCTACATGTGCAGGGATAAGAAATTGTGGGCAAACAGGAGAAGGAAGTTGGTCTTGTCAATTTGCTTTTGTTCTTTATTTAACAGAGGAAGCTGCTCAGAAACATGCTGATGTTACTAGAAATATTTCAATTGATGAAGCAGGAGAATATTTAACTGAAAAATTATATTTATTTATAGATGATGTTGAGGTTGATTCTTTGTTTGTAGGAGCAGATTTAAAGGGGAAAGTTACAACTCAGATTTCTATACAAGGACCTGGAAGTGGAAGTAATGAAGAAGAGGCTTTTAATAATGCTAAGAGAAATATGAATAAGTTGCAGACAATTTTGCTGACAGGTAGTTTACCCTATAAGTTGGAAATTGTTAAGCTTGATACTATATCTCCTTCATTAGGAGAAAAATTTGTTAATAATTTATTGTTGGCTGGAGCAGCTGCTATTCTTGTTGTAAGTTTAATTGTATTTTTAAGATATAGAAATTTTAAGATTTCTTTGGCTGTTTTGTTTACTGCTTTTTCAGAGATATTTATTATTCTTGGTTTTGCTTCTCTAATGAATTGGAATTTAGATTTGCCTTCGATTGCAGGAATACTTATTGCAATAGGAACAGGAGTTGATCAGCAAATTATAATTGTGGATGAGTCTAAGAGAAAGGAAGAGATGAGTTTGGTTCAGAAATTAAAGAGAGCTTTGTTTATTATTACAGGAGCTTATTTTACTTCTGTTGTGTCTTTGATACCTTTATGGTGGGTTGGAGCTGGGTTGTTAAGAGGTTTTGTGTTTACAACAATTGCTGGAATTACAATTGGAGTTTTGATTACTAGGCCTGCTTTTGCTGATATAATTAAGAAAATTGAGAAGTAAAGAAATTGATTATTTGTATATATTGTCATGATGGCCAAAATATTCAAAAGAAACAAAATCTTTCTTTTTATCATAAGAAAAAACTAAGACAAAATGTCCTATATGAACTCTTTTTGATTCTTTCATGTCATACCTTAAATTTTTATAATGTTGTATATCAAAGCAGTTTATGACTTCATCAATTTTTTTAAAAATTTGTTCATAAAGTTTTTTATCTTTTTTTGAAAGTTTTTTGAGAATTTTGATTAATTCTGGTTTAACTTCATATTCACGCATTTTCTATATGCTGTCTAAGTTCATCAACATCACTGAATCTTATTCCAGTTTGTTGTTTTATTTTATGAATTTTTTCTAAAAATTCTGGACGCAATTCAGGTTCGAGAAAACTATCTGCATATATTTTTGCGACTAAAGATATTGCTTGACTTTTGTTTTTTAAACCGAATTTGGCTTTCACTATGTTTAATATTCTATCTTCTTCATCATCTAATTGAATTATGCTTTGTATCATTTTGTTATAATTTATAATGAATTATAATGTTTATATATCTTTTGGTTTTGAGGGATGATAATTTTAAAAAGTCGTTTAATTAAGATATTTTATGATAGTAAAAATATTAGGAGTTTTTGATTTAATTGCAGGATTGATATTTTGGTTGTGGATGTTTATAGGTATTCCTACGAATGTTATGATGGTTATTGTGATGTATCTTATAATTAAGGGATTGATATTTGTGATTGGTTTGGATATTGCTTCTGTATTTGACATTATTGCTGGAGTGTTGATATATATTGCGATTAATTTTGGAATGCCTAAATTTCTTTCTATTATAGTTTTGTTGATTTTAGTTCAGAAAGGGATAATTAGTATTTTGGCTTAGAGTAATGTTTATATAATATAATCTATATTCTATCATATGAAAGTACTAAATATGGTGATTATTGTGTTAGCTATTGTTGGTAGTGTATTTATAATTTATTCTGTTTATGGAGGGGAGGATAAGGAGGTTCAGTTTAGTCCTGGTGAAGATGAAGGGGGGATGGTGTGGTTAAATAATCAGGCTTTACTTACTTTTGGGTTGATTATATTAGGGATTGATTTTATTCTTTTTTTTGTTTTGAGAGGTACTAGGAAAGTTTATGATAGTGTTGAGGAATAGGAATTAATTTTAATCATATTTATATAATATAATTCTATATATAATCATGAAAAAAGAGGGGATGATTAGTGTTTTAATTCTGTGGTTAGCATTGTTTTCTATAGTGTTTCAGTTGAGTTATGTGAGAGAGAATGTTTTGTTGAGTCCGAGTGATAGATTTGGAATTACTTATCCTCTTGGATATTCTCAGTTAGAAAATGGAGTTACAAGAAATATGGGAATTAATGATAGGGTAAGGTTTGTTAGACAAGAGCCAGGAATTGAAATTACTTATTATGTAAAGTTAATTGATTTGAGTTCAAGTAAAGCAGATCTTCAGATTAGTGGCCAAGCAGAAAATAAAAGTTTAAATGTTGGGGATGAAGAAAGATATGATCTTGATTATAATACTTTAAATGATATTTCTATAAAGTTTGAAAGTTTCTCAAGTAATAAGGGAAGATTGAGATTTAAGTATGTAAATGAAACATTTAATGTTGACATTCAACGAGATTATTATCCTTATAATAATGATACTCTTCCAATTATAAATGAAAGTATTCCTGACCCTGATGATGATGTTGAAGTAATTCCTGAGAAAAAAGTTCCAAAAGTTATTGCTATAGCTGTTATTGTGATTGTTGTTTTGTTTTTGGTTGCTATTGTTTTGATTGCTGTTTTAATGGAAGATGGGAAACATAGGAGGAGGATTTTTAGACATTGAATTTAGTAATGTTTATATATAATCATTTAATATAAATAATATGAAAAAAGAGGTTGTGATTGGAGTTGTTGTTTTAGTTTTAGGTTTGTTGTCACTTGTTGTTATGTTTTCTGGTGGGGAGGAGGGGGTTTTGTTTTCTCCTGAAACTCCTGCATAATTTAATATTAATGTTAATGAAAGACTGAGTGATGGAAAAACTTCTATAACAAGTAGTGATTTTCCAACGATATTAGCTGATGGAGATATATCTGGAGTTGGTTATAGTCAGTTGATAGGGATTGGGAATGCAAAGTTGATATTTAATAAACAACCTACTTCATCTTATGATCCTGAATTTGTTTTAGATTATTCAAATAGTGAAACTCTATATACTTCTATTGTAAGTTTTGATGAAGCAATAGATTTTGATAGTGAGATTGGACAAGAAATAACTTTATTTGGAAATGATTATGTTGTTGGAGATAATACAAATTCTGTAGAATTAATTTTAGAAAAAGCCGGAGATAAGTTCAATATTACAACAAACGGAGAGGTTTATAAAAATGAAGATAAGTTAGAAGGAGTTAGTGTTAGTTGGGATGGTCCTCGGTCAACTAATTATATTAGGTTTAATGTTGGAGCTCCTAATAGTAGTTCAGATGGTTTAAGACTAAATTATTGGAATCGAAACAAAAAAATAGATCCTGTTTTTGAAACTTTTGAATTAGTATTTGATTCATTAAGTATTCCTGAAGATAGAACTGATAGAGAATGGATAGAAATTGAAACTGTTGGAGATGATAAGATGACTGTTGAATTTACAGATTGGAATGATGATGAAACAACAATACAGTGGGTTATTAATAATACTCAAGGAGATTCTGCTGTTTATCTTCAAGTAGATTCAGATGGACATAATCTAAGTGTATTTGAAGGAGAGTTTTTGAAAAGAAATGATTATGTTGTTGTGGGTAATGAAGATTATGGAAGGTTATTGAAAGTTTCATCAATTGTTAATCAAACATCTGGATATAGTAATGATAAAGTAAAGTTTAGAGATGTGTTTTCTGGAACTACATATGAAGCAACTCTAACTAATGATGGAGTCGGAACTGTTACTGTTGGAGGAAGAGTTTATGGAGTTAGATATAAAGGATTATCATCACAATCTGAGGATGCTAGGGTTGTGTGGTTAGATTATCCTGATAGTTCAGCTGCAGATTCTAGAATTGTTTATCCAACTATTGAGACTTCAAAAGGTGCTTTGATAATGTTTTATGAACCTGTGAGGTTTGATTCTGCAGGAGATTGGCTAAATACTTTAATGATCCCTGATGGTGATGGATATACTGATTTAACTGGGTTGCCTAGTATCCCTCCTGTTAGTGGAGGAGTAGCAAAATCATATGATGTTGGAAAATTATCTTACAATGTTGTTAGGACTTTAGACTCTACTGGAATTCAAGATTTTACAACTATTTATCTACAAGATAATAGGAATGGAATAGTTCCAATAGATATAATTAATCCTGCAATAGTTTTGATTGAAGAGGGAGATAGTGAGGCCGTGATAATCACAGTAGAAGGTGGAGGTAATGCTGATGATGGAATTGGAGTTATGGAAGCTATTAGAACCTGGGAAGATGATAGCCAAGATTGGGAAAAGACTTTAGCTAGTGATAGTAAGAAGCAAAAAGAAGCTGATAAATATGGAACTATTATAACTATTGATTCAACTGATTCTGATCAGAAAGAAGCTGTGATAAGTTATCCTGATGAATCTGTTTATGGGACATTTAAGTTTGTAGATACTAGTTTTTCATCTGTTGCTGTTTGTGGGAATAATGATTGTGAGAGTGATTTAGGAGAAACATGTTCAAATTGTCCAGGAGATTGTGGATCTTGTTCTAGTAGTTCTGGTTCACCAGGTTCGAGTGGAGGAAGTACTACTTCATACACTTATACAATAAGTTCATCTCAAATACAATTAGGATATACAAAACAATTAAGAGAAAATGATAGATTAAGATTTACTAGACAAGAAGGAGGAAGTTCTGTTACTCATTATGTTAAGATTATAGATTTACAATCCAGTGGAAATAGAGTAGATATAAGAATTACTAGTAATGAGATAAATTCAAGTTTAAATGTTGGGCAGACAAAAAAATATGATATAGATAGTGATGGATATTATGATTTGTCAATTAAATTTGAGAGAATAGTAAGTAATAAAGCTGAATTAACTTTAAAGGAAATAAATGAACAAGTATCAAGTAGTAGTACAAGTTCAACTAGCTCTTCTGGTTCTGGAAATGATGGAAGTACAGATGGAGATAATCTTTTAGGAATTACTGAAGAAGATGAAAAGAACATAGTAATACCTATTTTAATTGGGTTTTTAGTTATTGTAGTAATAGTTATAATTATATTATTGATTTTATTTCTAAGAAAAGGAGTAAAGAAATCTCCTTTTGTTGTTGAAAATAAAGTTTAAATAAATTTATAAATTATAAATCTCTATATAAAATATGAATAAATATTATTTGGTTATGGTGATGATAGGGATAATGGGAGTTGGTTTGATTGCGTATCCTTTTTTATCTGAAAAAGAAGGAGTTATGTTTAGTCCTGGTGCAGATTCAGGAAGTAATTATAATCTATATATTATGTTTGGGGTTATGTTTTTAGCGATTGATGTTGTTTTTTTTATTATTATAAGAAGTGCAAAAAAAGTTTTTGAAAAAAATGTTGAACAAGAGCTAAAGGAAAAGGAAGAGATTAAAAACCCTAATTCTTAATTTACTTTATATGATGCCTAAAACCCATATTTATTTTGGAATATTATTTGCTGGTTTGATATATTTAGTTTTTCCTGTAATTGGAATTGTTGGATTTTTAGTTTTGTTATCAGCTAGTATTTTAATTGATATTGATCATTATTCAATTTATGTTTGGAGAAAAAAAGATTTTAGTTATAAACGGTCTGTAGAGTGGTTTTTAGATTTGCAAAAAAAAGAGACATTTGAGAAAAGAGTTTCACCTATTTCTCTTTTGCACACAGTTGAAGTTTTAGCTGTTATTGGTGTTTTGGCGTTTTTTAATCAGATTTTTCTTTTTATTTTTGTGGCGTTTATGTTTCATTCTATTTGTGATACAGGTTTAATGGTTTATGAAGGAAAGTTTTTTGCTAGAGAGTATTCTTTAATTAGATATTTGAAAGATTATCATCATCCGAGGTATATATGAAAATATATGTTTTTTTGTACATATTAATATAAATGATTTGTTTCTAGAAAGATTATGAATTATTTGAAGTATGTAGGGTTAGTTGGTTTATTGAGCTCTATTGTTGGTTGTAGTGTTGAGAAAGTTGAGATTCCTAGATCTAAAGATGTTGTTCAAACTATGCCTTCAACAAGGAGCTCTGAAACTCAACCATCTAGTACTCAACCAATTGAAAAAAGTGATTTAAATTGGTTCAATGGAAAAGGAAGAGATAATAGTGATTATGAAATAGTTCTTAGAGTTCCTAAAGGAAAGATGAGAGAAAAAGCTGTTGAATGTTATGTTAATACAATAAAAGAAGTTCAGAGGAATATAATAGCTTCAGGAAGTTTTAGTTATAGATTTATTGAAGGATTAGATCAAGAAGAATTAGTAATAAGAAGTAAGGGGAATGAAGATAAATTTACATTTAATATATTTAGAAGAAGTGAAAAACGAGTTTTGGCAGATCCTACAATAAGATATTATGGATGGAGGATATCAAGAGTATTAGAAAAATGGGAAAGTGTTGAAGACGGATATCCAATACCTAAATTTGATGGATTAAATATGGAGAGGTATGGAAATATAAAAGGAATTTGGGAAAAAATTAGGAAAAAAAGAATGGAAAAACTAAGAGTTGATTAAGATAGAAAGTATTAAAAGTTTGAAATACAAGTAATTTTTATGGAAGAGGAAGAGAAAAAGAGCAATGGAATTTTAGATAAAACAATTGATTTTATGTTTTCTAATGATAAAAGAAAGTGGTTAGTTTTAATTTTTATTTTAGGAATTGTTTTGAGATTTATATTTGTTAGGAATATTTCTGCTTTAGGTGATGAGATGGTTCACGGACCTCATGCGATTGGATTTTTACATTCTGGATTAATAAGTACAATTGCTCATTCACCATTATGGTTTTATTTAACAGATTTAGCTCATTTGATTTTTGGAGTTACAATGTTTTCATCTAGATTTTTGTCTTTTTTTTATGGGTCAATTACAATTATATTAATTTACCTTATATCTTCAAAAGTTTTTAGTAGAAGAGTTGGTATTTTGTCTGCGTTTGTGATGGCGATTTCATATTATCATATTAGGTTTACTTTAATGGAAATGGATGTTGCTTTGATTTTTTTTATGTTGCTTGCGGCTTATTCATTTATTTTGTCAATGGAAAAAGGAAAATTTCCATACTTGGCTGCTATTGCAATTGGAGTTGCTGCTTTAATCAAAACACTTTCTTTGTTTTTTGTTCCTGCTTTTATTATAGGATTTTTTATTTTTAATAATAAAGCAAAAATTAGTGAGAATATCAAAAAGATAATCTGGTTTGGTTTGATTATAATGTTGATTTTTTCTCCAATATTGATTCATAATTATTTGTGGTATAAAGATAAAGGGATGGTTGATATTTATTTTGCGCAGTATTTTGTTCCGGAAGTTAGGCCGAATTATGCAGATCAAGCTGGATATGATTCTGGGTTTTTGTATTTGAGATTTTTTGAAGGTGTGAAAACAATGTCTGTTTCGATTTTTAAACAAGATCCTTTAATTGTTCCTTTGGGAGTTTTAGGTTTTATATTTGCATTTGGATTAAGAAATAAACGGAAGTATTGGTGGTTTTTGGTTGCGTTTCAATTGTCAGGATTTATATTTTTGATTTTATCAAACTGGTTAACTACACATTATAGTACAATGTCTCCTTTGTTAGCATTATTTGCAGGATTTTTTATAGATAGAGTTTCAAGAAGTTTTAAGGAGATTGATTATAAAAAAGTTATAACTGTGATTATAATAATTTTGTTAGGATTTCAGTTATATATGTTGTGGCCTCATCTTAGTTCAAGGGCTGGGATTTCACAGATGAGAGATTATGCAATTAATAGTATGGATACAAATTCTATTGTAGTTGTTGATTCGAGAATTTATCGAGGGAGAATTGTTTTTATGTTTCATGATTTTCATTATATTGAGTCTAGTTTTTTTCCTCAAGTTTATGCTATGAGTCAGAATATATCTGGAGAGGATATTCCAATGAAAGTTTATTTTATTGAATGTGTACCTGATGATTGTGGATGGGGAACAGTAGGAAATGGTCCTTTAAATGATAGCTCTGAACAAATAGTAGAATCTTTTAAATCAATTGCAAATCCTGAAAAAATTATATATGGAGGTGGAGGTTATGGTGATTTTACAGGAGAAGAACATTTGAAAGTTTATTCAACAACTATTGGATTAAAGCGAGAAGTAATTCCTACTATTGATTCAACACATAGTTGGTTTTATTATCCTGTGAACTATGAACCTAAAGAACAAATATATGATATATATGATGTGAATGGAAGTTTAGATAATTTGATATATAAGTTTGCTTGGTTAATTACAATATTATCAATTATAATTGCTATTTTACTTGCTTTTTATCCATTCTATAAAATATATAAAGAATCTTAATAAATGAAAAGTTGAGCACAAGAATCTTTTTAAATTGAGTTAATTATACAAATAAATGAAATTAATGTTGATTGTTCCTCCAAATACTTTAGAAGAGAGGTATGGGAGTTTATCTGGAATTGGAACTTTGTATCCTCCACTTGGTTTGGCTTATTTAGCTGCTTATGCTGAAGAAAAAGGACATGAAGTAAAAGTTATAGATTCTGAAGCAGAAGGGTATGGTTATGAAGATATAAATAAAATAGCTAAGAAATTTGAACCTGATTTAGTTGGGATGTCAACTTATTGTACAACTTTGAATAAAGCTTATAGAGTTGCTGAAAATCTGAAGAAAATTATTGATGTGAAAGTTGTTTTGGGAGGTGCTCAAGCTACTCTTGAACCTGAGAAAACATTAAGTAATAAAAATATTGATTTTGTTATTTATGGGGAAGGAGAAAAAAGTTTAGGTGAGTTAATGGAAGTTTTAAATGGGGATGTAAAGGAATTTTCTAAAGTTAAAGGTTTAGTATATAAAAATTCTAAAGGTGAGATAAAAGTAAATAAAAAAAGAGAGTTGATAAAAGATTTAGATGAGATTCCTTTACCTGCAAGGCATCACTTTCCTATGAATTTGTATCATTCATCTGCTAATTTAAGAGGTAAGAGGACTTTGAATATTATGACTTCTAGGGGTTGTCCTTATCAGTGTACATATTGTGCTGGGTCTTTAATTTTTGGAACAAATTTTAGGTTTGTTTCAACAGATAAAGTAATTGAAGAAATTAAACAAATGAGAGATGAGTATAAAATAGATAGTATTCAATTTTATGATGAAACATTTACTGTTAATAGAAAAAGAGTGATAGAGCTTTGTGATAAGATGATAAAGGATAAATTGAATTTGACATGGAGTTGTTTTACTCGTGTTAATTTAGTTGATAAAGAATTGTTGAAGAAGATGAAGGATGCTGGGTGTTATTTAATTTTTTATGGTTTTGAATCTGGAGTTCAGAGATTGTTGAATATGATAAATAAAGGGATAACCTTAGAGCAATCATTGAAGGCTGTTAAGATGACTCATGAAGTTGGGATTGAAACATGGGGAAGTTTTATTTTAGGTTTGCCTTCTGAAACAAAAGAGGAAACAAAAGAGACAATTGAGTTTGCTTTGAAACTTAATCCAACTTTTATTCAGTTTCCGATTGCTATTCCTTTTCCTGGAACAAAAATGCATGAGCAAGCTTTGCAACACGGAAAGTTGAAAGAAGATTGGGATAATTTTACTGCCTGGGATGAAGTTGTTTATGTTACAAAAGGAAGAAGTGAAAAAGAGTTAAAAGAGGCTGTGAAAAATGCATATAAGAAGTTTTATTTACGGCCGAGTTATATAATTAATAGAATGAAGAGTATATACAAACTACCAATTAAAAATTCTTTTGCACTTGCAAAGGCTGCGTTTTTGACGTTTATTAAATGAAACTAAGTGTAATAATGCCAGCATATAATGAAGAGGCTTCTATTAGAGAGATAATTAAAAAAGTTCAGGCTGTTAAAATTGATAAAGAGATAATTATAGTTGATGATGGAAGTACTGATAAGACTAGAGAGATATTAACAGAGTTAAGTAAGAAGAATAAGGAGATGAAAGTTGTTTTTCATAAGAAGAATGGTGGGAAGAGTACTGCTGTTAGGACAGGAATTGAACATGCTACTGGAGATATTATAATTATACAAGATGCTGATTTAGAATATGATCCTGAAGATTATTATAAGTTGGTTGAACCGATTGTAAGTGGAAAAGCTAAGGTTGTTTATGGTTCGAGATTTTATACAAAAGATAAAAGGCCTTCTTTGAGAAATAAGTATTTTTGGGGAACAAGAACATTGACAATAATGGCTAATGTTCTTTATGGAGCAGGTATAACTGATGAACCAACTTGTTACAAAGTTTTTGATGCTAAGGTTTTGAAATCTATTCCTTTGAAATCTAAGAGGTTTGAGTTTTGTCCAGAGGTTACTGCTAAGGTTAGGAAGAGAGGTTATAAAATTCATGAGCTTCCTATTAATTATTATCCAAGAACTGTTGAAGAGGGGAAGAAGATAAATTGGAAGGATGGGGTGGAGGCTGTGTGGACTTTGATTAAGTATAGGTTTGTTGATTGAAATACCCTCCTGCGAAATCCGCTCCTTTGTCGCTTTCCCATTTCGCACCCAAAAAATTATTAATATCTAAAACACAAGTATTTATTTTTAATATCTTAAACTTTATAAGGAGAGTTATAATTTAATATTTAATAAATATGGGGACAATAGACAGATATATACAAGATAATTGGCTGAGACCGATTCGGTTAAAAGCTATATTGAAAATTCTGAATAAACTTCCTGGAGGAAGTGTGTTAGATGTGGGTTGTATGGATGATTATTTGTTAAAGAGAATTGATAGAAAGAAGTTTGATTATTCTGGAATTGATATTGAACCTCTTGTTGAACATGATAAGATTATGAAGAAGAGTGTTGAGGAATTAATTAAAGGGAAGAACCCTCAGAAATCAAAGATTTCTGGGGCCACAAAATCCAAGACTGCGCCTTCGCGCAGAAATAGTGAGGATTTTGATGGTTATGATATTGTAATTGCGACAGAAGTTTTGGAGCATGTTGATGATCCTGTAGATGCTATGAAGAAGATAAAAGGTTTGTCGAAGAGGTTTGTGTTAGTTTCTGTTCCTAATGAACCATGGTTTATGTTAGCAAGGGGTTTTGCGCCTGATAGAGAACATCTTTGGACAATTAGGCCTTGGACACTTGATAAGAACTTTGGTAAGCCTGTATTGACTCAAAAAGCTTGTTTTAGAAGGAGCCATATTGCTTTGTATGATTTGAGTAAGAATTAAGAGTTTTAAAGCCACCACCCCAACTCGATAACCTCGGAGCTCGGTTATCTTGTTTTAAGGAATTATTAATGTAAGAAATTTCAAAATAGATTAAATAGTATTAAAAAATTATGTTAATTAACACTTTATCTAGAGTAAATAAATCTTTAAATAATCAAAAATTTATGGTGAGGTATGGTTGGATACAAAAGAGTAGTATTAATGAATATGCCTTCAACAATAAGGGTTTATGGTAAGTCTGCTTTGAAAGGAATTATAGCTCCTCGTCCTTTTGTTTCTATGGCGGAATTAGGTGGAAGTGTACTTAATGCTGGAGCTGATTGTAAAATTTTAGAGTTGCAAGTTTCTAATAAACCATTTGAAGAAATTGAAAATATGATTAAAACTTATAAGCCAGATTTAATAGGATTAACATTTACAACATTATTGTTTGAAGAAGCTAAAGAAGTTGCTAAATTTATTAAGGAGAAAGATAAAAGTGTAACTGTGGTTGCTGGAGGAGTTCATTCTTCTATTTTTCCAGAAGAAGTTGCTAAATCTGAAAATATTGATATTACTGTTTATGGTGAAGGAGATATAACAATTCAAGATATTGTTAAGGGAAAACCTTTGAAAAGCATTAAAGGAATTGCTTATAAAAATTCTAAAGGGGATGTTGTGAAAAATCCTGCTCAACCTCAAGTTGAGAATTTGGATGAACTTCCGATGCCTGCTTGGCATTTGTTTGATCCTAAAATTTATATGAATCCAATGGCAATTGCTAGAAAGTCTCCTGTAGGAACTATTGGAACATCAAGAGGGTGTGTTTTTGGATGCACGTATTGTAATAAATCTGTTTTTGGAAGAAAGTTTAGAGGGAAGGGTGTTAAGAGAGTTGTTGATGAGTTTGAGATTTTGATTAAGAATGGTTTTAAGGAAATTCATGTTTGGGATGATATGTTTGCAACAGATTTGAAGAGGGCTAAGGCTATTTGTGATGAGATATATAATCGAGGATTAAAGTTTACGTGGCAGTTAGAGTGTGGGGTGAGAGTTAATGCTGTTGATGCTGAATTTTTTAAAAAGTGTGCTAAGGTTGGATGTTATAAGGTTGCATTTGGGTTTGAGTCTGGAGATGATGAGATATTAAAATCAATAAATAAAGGAACAACAATTGAGCATGCTAAAAGTGCTGTAAAGTGGGCTAAACAAGCTGGAATGGAAGTTTCTGGTTTTTTTATGTTGGGACTTCCTGAAGATACAGAAAAGACAATGAGAAAAACAATTGAATTTGCTAAGAGCTTGGATATTGATTATGCTAAAGCTACGATTTTGGTTCCTTTGCCTTCTACTCCTGTTTTTGATGAGTTTGAGAAAAAAGGTTTGCTGAAAACTAAAGACTGGACAAGATATAATTTTCATACTGCTTCAAAAGTTTATGATCATCCTAAATTAAGTTGGGAAGTTTTAGAAAAATATTATGATACATTTCATAAAGAATTTTATTTTCGTCCATCTTATATGGTTAAGAGATTGTTTTTGAGTATTAAGAATGGGCAGTTGATTGATAATGTTAAGACTGCTTTTAATACGTTTGTTAAGTAGACTTTCACAAGTAAAAGTCTACAACCTGAACTTTTATTCCCTTTATCCCTATACTTAAGGCCCCTTAAAAGTAAAAAAGTTCAGGTTAAAAAGTAACTCAACCACATAAATCCTTAAATATTGATAAAATATTTGGAGTTTATGAAGAAAAAAGTTGTAATACTTGGAGCTGGTATAACTGGATTGGTTTCTGCATATTACTTGAGTGAGGATTATGATGTTGTTGTGATTGAAAAGGGTAAAAGTGTAGGAGGTAGTGCTGCTGGTTTTAAGTATAAAGATTTTATTATGGATTATGGTCCACATAAGATTTATTCTGAATTACCTGGAATTATGGATGAAATTGAGAAAGTTGTTGAGTTGAATAAAATAAAGAAAAAAAATAGTATTTATTTAGAAGGGAATTATTTTGAGTTTCCATTAAAGATTCAGCAGATTATGAAAAAGATGCCATCTAAAGCATTTAAGGCAGGATGGGATATGTTTGCAAAGTCAATTAGTAAAAAACCAGATGATTCTTATGAAAATTATTTGATAAATAGGTTTGGAAAAACAATGTATAATTTATCATTTAGAGATTATGCTGAAAAAGTTTGGGGAAGTAATCCTAAGGAGCTTGATAAAGAGTTGGCAAAGAGAAGAGTTGCTATAACTGGAATGTTGGATTTAATTAAAGGGATTTTATTTAAAGATACAAAAAACATTAGTGCTGATTATTTTTACTATCCTCCTAAAGGAATTAAGCAATTAATTGATAATATCGTCGATAAAATAAAGAAAAATGGAGGAAGGATATTAACAAATGAAAATATTTCTGAGATAAAAATTGAGAATAATATGGTTAAAGATATAAAAATAAAAAATGGAATTATAAAAATGGATTATATGATTTCTACTATTCCTCTTGATGAGTTTGTTAAATATATCAATGCTGATGAAGAAGTTTTAGATGCTGCTTCAAAACTTAGATATCAAAAACTAAATATTTTGTATTTTATTTTAAATAAACCAAGAGCAATGGAAGATAGTTGGAGATTTTATCCTGAAAAGAAGTTGATATTTCAGAGAGTGAGTGAAATGAAAAGTTTTTCACAAGATGTTGGGCCTGAAGATAAAACTGTTTTAATGGTAGAGACAATTAAAGATGTTAATAAAGAGTTAGTTAAAAAAATAATTGAACAGCTTGAAGAGGTTGGTTTGATTAAGGAAAATGAAATTGAAGAGTATTTTTTAAAGAGTTATGATAAGTCTTATCCTGTTTATACTAAAGGATTTAAAGAACATTTAAGTAAGATTTTAGAATATATTGAGAAATATGAGAATTTTTATTCTACAGGAAGGCCTGGTTTGTTTAATTATAATAATATGGATCAGTGTTGGGATATGGCTATGAAAACTGCTGAACATATTAAAGAAGATAAGTCTAGAGAAGATTGGCAGGAAACTAAAACTTATTTTGATAAGTATAGGATAGTTGATTAGCATTTCATATATTTTATAAACAATATTTCTATAGATATTTATGGAAGATAATAAGAAACTTGCAAAGTCGCTTGTTAGAAGTTCAGTTTATGATTTTCTGAATATAACAGTTAACAGAGTTGCTTCTTTAATTTTAGTTATTATTCTTGCTAGAATGTTGCTTCCTGAAGGTTTTGGGATATATAGTTTAGCTATGTCAATTGCTATGATTTTTGTTTCTATTTTTGATTTGGGTATGACACAAAGTGTTTCAAGATATGTTGCTTATGAAATTGGAAAGAAAAATAAAAAAGGCGCAACTGCTTATTTTAATTATTTATTGAAGAGGAAAATCTTTTTGGTTTTATTAACAGGGCTTGCGTTAGCAGCTTTGTCTTATCCTTTAGCATTTTTAGTTTTTAAGCAGCCAGCTCTTTTTGGAGCTTTACTTGCTGCATCTGCTTATGTTATCTTTTATTCAATAAATCCTTTTTTTAGTGAGATGTTTTATGTTTTTAAGAATGTAAAAATTCTTGCAATTAAGGAGTTTGTTTTGCAATCATTGAAGTTAATTTTTGTTTTGATTATTTTCTTTGTTATAAATTCAGTTAATAAAACTCCTTTAATTTTTCTTTTTTATGGATTAGCTAATTTGATTGTTTTTATTCCATTGGTTTATTTAACAAAGAAAAATCAAAAGTTCTTGTTTGAAAAAGGAAAAGTAGATTTTGATAAGATTAAATTGTGGAAGTATATGGGATATCTTGCTATTGGAGGATTTTCATTTATTATTTTTGGATATATAGATGTTGTAATGATAGGTATTTTAATTCCAGATGTTGCATATGTTGGATTTTATAGAGCTTCTTTAGGTCTTATATACAGTATCGCTGCTTTGTTAAGTTTTACTCATGTTTTATTTCCAACATTTGCTCAAACAAAAAAAGAACAATTGAAAAAAGTTTTTAATAAAGCTTTTAAGTATTCCCTAATAATTTCTGTTCCTATTGCTTTAGGTTTGATCTTATTTAGTAATTATGTAATTAAAGTTATTTTTGGTAATGCTTACTTAGAATCCTCATATGTTTTGGCTGCACTATCTATTATAATTGTATTTAGTGTTAATTCAGCTATTTTATCTACATTGTTCTCAGCAAAAGAAAAACCTGCTTTTTTTGTTAGGATATTGATTCTGACTTCGATAATTAATATTATTTTGAATTATGTTTTTATTTCTATTTTGATTAATATATCCTATTTATCTGCGATTGTAGGTGCTGCAATTGCAACTGTTATAAGCAGAGGAATTTATTTTTCTGCTTTATGGATAAAATCTAAAAAAGTTTTTGGATTGAGTATTCCAAAATCAGAAATTATAAAACCTATATTCGCAGGTATAATCATGTTTGGGGTATTGTTTTTGATTAATTTTTATTTTGTTAGTGATATGAATTTGATTATAGGAATTGTAGAAGTTATATTTGGAGCTTTGATTTATTTTGTTACCTTGATTTTAATTAAAGGTGTTTCTAAATGGGATTTGGAATTGTTGAAGAATTCTGTGAGAGGAATGATTAAAAATTAATCTTTGAGTTTCCAATTTAATTATGAGTGTTTATGAAATTTCATATAAAGCTCATGACAAAGGAGGGTTATTTAATTAGAAAACACTAACTAATATTAGTCCTATTAATATTATAATCGATGAAATTATTCTTATTGTACCATATTTTTCTTTTAATAAATAGATTCCAAGTATAACTGTAAATAATATACTCACTTGTCTAAATGCAAAAACATAGCTTAATGTACTGATAGATAATGCAATAATTACTAAATTGAAAGAAAAGAAATTTAATAGAGCTATGGCAATTATTTGAGTTTTGAATTTTTTAAATTGGGAGAGAAGGTTGTTTTTTTTAATTGATAAAAAAGGAGTATAAAATATCACAAAAAAGAAATATGTTAAATATACTAACATAAAAAAATTAATTTTTGTAGATCCTAGCTTAAAACTTAATCCGTATAGTGCACTCATTATTGCTGCTAGGACAGCTAAGAAAGAGGCTTGATGTTTAAGAGATACTAGAGGTTTAAATAAATTATTTATAGTGAATTTTTTGGAATTGATAGCGTATGCTCCTAAAACAATTAAAAAAATTCCTGATATTTGTAAAGGACTAATATCCTCATTTAATAAAAATATTCCAATTATTAGAGTAAATATAGGGGTTATTTTTGTTAATGGAAATACAAGAGATAAATCTCCGTGCTGATAGGATTTGCTTAAAAATATAACATAAAAAGACATGAAGAATCCAGAAAGAGCTGCAAAGAAGAGTCCAGATAAATTTATTTTGAAAAAAAGAAAAAAAGAAAAAAAAGGAATAAGGAATAAAATTAAATTAATTATTGAAGAGCTCCAATATAATGTAACAGAATCTCCTCCCTGATTAATCACTTTTTTTAGAATATAATTCCATGAAGTAGCAAGAACTGCTGAGATTAATATTAAAATTACAACAATTATTGTCATTTTTTTGGATAGTTAGTGAGGTATTTAAATATAAGTAGGATAAAAAGTTGTTATCTAAAATATCTTACACATAATTAATATAAATTTCATATTATTGTTAAATACTATATTTTGGTATAATAATCTTTAAATACTACTAGTATTACTAGTACAGTATGAAAAAGATGGTATGGCTTAACAAATCGAATGGCCAGTTATGTGTTACAATTCCTAAAAATTCTGGAATAAAAGGTGGAGAAATTGTTAATATAGAAAAAGAAAAGATTAAAAGAATAGTTTATTCTCCAATGACAGCTGACTTATTCCATTATGGGTATCTTAGAGCACTAGAGAATGCTAATTCATTAGGAGACTTTCATATTTGTGGTGTATTAACTGATGAAGCAATAAAATCTTATAAAGAAGAACCTATAGCAGATTTTAAAGAAAGATTTGCAATAATCTCAGCATTAAGGTGTGTTGATATGGTGGTTACTCAACACCAAATTGATCCTTCTGAAAATTTAAAAGAAATTTATAAACAATTCAAAAATTCAAAAATAATTCTTATATCTTCTCCAAAATGGAAAAAAGTTCCTGGACAAGAATATATTAAAAAAATTAAAGGAGAGGTTGTGCAGTTTCCTTTTTATAACAAATTATCAAAAGAAAACATTGTTAAAAAAATTCTAAAAATTAATGAAAAGGAGGGAGTAAAAAATTATGGATAAAAAAATAAAAAAAATAATGTTGATGACTCCAAGATATACTTTATTTAAAAAAGATGTTAGGAGATGTGTGACTCCTCTAGGTTTGGCTTATTTAGGGGCATTTTTAGAAAGAAATGATTATGAAGTGAAAATCGTAGATATTGCTAATGAAGGACATGATAATATTAATGAACATGGAGATTTAGTTACTTATGGGCTATCTGATGAAGAAGTTAAAAAAATAATTAAAGAATTTAATCCTGATATTGTAGGAGTTTCTTGTATCTTTTCAACACAAGCAAAGAATGTAGAACATACATTAAATCTTGTTAAAGAGGTAGATAAAAATATTATAACTGTGGTAGGGGGTTCTCATCCAACATATGCTCCAGATAAGATGTTAGATTTACATAGTCTTGATTATATAATTATGGGAGAAGGAGAGTTACCTACATTACAATTATTAAATACTTTAAATAATGATGGAGATATTTCAGAAATTGGAGGATTGGCATTTCAAAAAGGAGAAGAAAAAATTATTAATTCAAATTCACAATTTGTTAAAGATTTAGATACTTTACCTTTTCCTGCAATGCATTTATTGAATATGGAACAATATTTTAAAATAAACTTGCCTCAAAATCCTTATCCAAAAGGTAAAAGAGTAGCTCAAATAATGACTTCAAGAGGATGTCCTGCTAAATGTATATTTTGTACAACAACAAATTTTTGGGGTAATCGTTTCAGAGGAAGAAGTGCAGAAAGTGTTGTTGAGGAAGTGCAAAAATTAAAAGAAAAATATGGTATCGATGAGATTCAATTTACAGATGATAATTTTACATTACAAAAAGACAGAGCGATGCAGATACTTGATGGAATAAAAGATTTGAATTTAAAATGGTGTTCTCCTCAGGGAGTTGCTGCTTGGGCACTTGATGATGAGTTACTTGAAAAAATGAAAGAGTCTGGATGTTATCAATTGACTTTTGGTCTTGAAAGTGGTAATCAACATGTTTTAAATAATATTGTCAAAAAACCATTGAATCTTCAGAAGGTTAAACCATTAGTGAAAAAAGCTCAAGAACTTGGAATAAAAGTTCATGCTTTTTGTGTTTGTGGATTGCCTGGAGAGACGATTGAACAAATGAAAGAAACTTATGATTTTTGTGAAGATTGTGGATTTAATAGTGCTTCTTTTTTTGTTGCTAATCCACTAATAGGGTCAGAATTATTACAAATATGTGGGGAAAATGGATATTTTAAAGAAGAGATAGATTATGCAACAACGAGTTTTAAAGTAGGAAATATTACAACCCCTGAATTTAAGGCTGAGCAGGTTCAAGAACTTGTAGCACAATTTAATAGAGAATATAATCAAAATGACATCAGAAGAAAAAATTTTGAATCAGATAAATATTGACGAAGAAAAACCTGGAATATCAAAACCCAAACAAGTTTATATGGGATTATGTGCAGATTTGATTCATCCAGGTCATTTGAATATTTTGAATGAAGCAAAAAAACATGGAGAAGTAACAATAGGCCTTTTAACAGATAAAGCCATGGCAAGTTATAAAAGACTTCCTTATTTAACATATGAACAAAGAAAAATAGTAGTAGAAAATCTTAAGGAGGTAAAACAAATAGTTCCGCAAGATACAGTAGATTATGTTCCAAATTTAAAAAAATACAAACCAGACTATGTGATTCATGGTGATGATTGGAAAACCGGTTTTCAAAGAGCTGTGAGAGCTCGAGTAATTGAAACTCTTAAAGAATGGGGAGGATCTCTTATAGAGATCCCATATACAAAAGATATATCTTCAACAAAATTAAATCAAGAAGTTAGAAAACTAGGGATTACCCCTGAAATGAGGATGGGAAAATTAAGAAGACTTTTACAAGCAAAACCCATAAGTAGATTTTTAGAAGCACATAATGGTTTAACTGGTTTAATTGTAGAAACTACTAGAATAATAAAAGATGAAATTCCAGAAGAATTTGATGGTATTTGGATAAGTAGTTTAACAGACTCTGTTGCAAAAGGAAAACCAGATATGGAATTTGTTGATTTAACTTCAAGACTTAGCACAATACATCAAATATTAGAGATAACAACTAAACCAATAATAGTTGATGGAGATACTGGAGGGTTGCTTGAACATTTTCCTTATACTGTAAAAACTCTTGAGAGGTTGGGGGTTTCTGCAATTATAATTGAAGATAAAATTGGATTGAAAAAAAATTCTTTGTTTGGAACAGATGTACCACAAACACAAGATTCAATAGAAAATTTCTCAAAGAAAATTTTTATAGGCAAGAATTCTCAAGTTACAGATAATTTTATGATTATAGCGAGAATTGAAAGTTTGATATTGAAAAAAGGTTTAGATGATGCACTAAAAAGAGCAAAGGCCTATATTGAAGCTGGTGCTGATGCAATAATGATTCATAGTAAAGAGAAAGAACCAAATGAAGTTTTAGAATTTTGTGAAGAATATTCTAAGTTTGAAAATAAAGTTCCTTTAGTTGCAGTCCCAAGTACTTATAGCCATATTACAGGAGGCCAATTAGAAAAAGCAGGGGTTAATATGGTTATATATGCAAATCATTTACTGAGGAGTTCTTATTTAGCTATGAAAAGAACTGCAGAGTTAATCTTAGCTTGTAATAGAGGTCTTGAGGCAGAGGGGAATTGTATGAATATTAAAGATATTTTAAATTTGATTCCAGAAGAATAATAAATTCTAAACAATTATTAATATTAAACAAAATGTTAAAATGTGAAGATTTGAAAAAGATATTTGATGAGAATGATTTAACTTTTTTTAGTGGAGTTCCTGATTCTACATTTAAAGGGTGGATGAATTATTTGGCTGAAGGGAATGGGATGAAGAATATAATTGCTTGTAATGAATGTGAAGCTGTTGCAAATTGCTCAGGATATCATCTTGCTACTGGAAAAGTAGGAGTTGTTTATATGCAAAATTCTGGATTGGGGAAAACAGTGAATCCTATAACCTCTTTAGTTGATAAGGAAATTTATTCTATACCTATGGTGTTGATGATAGGATGGAGAGGTAATCCTAATGATGAAAAAGAAGATGAACCTCAACATAAAATGATGGGGAAAATAATGTTTCCTTTATTAAATATTTTAGACATTCCTTATAAGATTATTCCTGAAGATAAAGTTGAGGCTGCAATTGTTATTGAAAAGATGAAGAAGATTGCTGAAGAAACAAAACATCCTGTTGCTATTATAATACAGAAAGGAATTATTGATAATTATAATTGGGGGGAAAATAAAGAGGAAAAATATGAGATGTTGAGAGAAGATGCTATTAAAACTATTATTGATAATTTAGATGGTGATGAAGTTATTGTTTCTACAACAGGTCATGCTTCAAGAGAGTTATTTGAATATCGGGTTGCAAAAGAAGAGAAGCATAGAGATTTTTATACTGTTGGAAGTATGGGATGTTCTGCTTCGATAGGAAATATAATTGCATTGGAAAAACCGGATAAGAAAATTTTTGTTTTTGATGGTGATGGAGCAGTTTTGATGCAAAAGGGAGCTTTAGCTAGTATTGGGAATTATGGGGCTAATAATTTTTATCATATTATATTTGATAATCATTCTTATGATTCAACTGGTGGACAACCAAGTGTTTCAGAGAGTATAAATTTTGAAAAAATAGCTGAAGGTTGTGGATATAATTTTATTAAAAAAGCAAAAACTAAATTAGAATTATTAGATAGTATTAAAGAGCTAAAAGAAAAACAAGGGCCTTGTATGTTAATTGTGAATATTAATAAAGGTTCAAGAAAAAATTTAGGAAGACCTACTACAACTCCTATTGAGAATAAAGAAGCGTTTATGGAATTCTTAAATAAATAATTTAAAATGAATCAAGCAGAATATATCGGAGATGGAAGTGTTGATAATCTTAGAGAGATAGTTAGGGGAGAGGGAGTAGAAAGGGTTTTTGTTGTGAGTGGGAGAGATTCTTATGAAAAGAGTGGGGCGAGGGAGGCAATAGATAGAAATCTTAGAGCAGTGAAGTTTGATAGGTTTTGTGAGTTTTCTGTGAATCCAAAAATAGAGGAGATTGAATTAGGATTAAGAAAGTTTGAGAGAGGAGATTATGAGATGATTGTTGGTATTGGAGGAGGTAGTGCGATTGATGTTGCTAAATCTATAAAGATGTTTCATGTTGAAAGATATAGTGGGAGGGCAGTTCCTTTGGTTGCAATACCTACTACTGCAGGTAGTGGGAGTGAAGCAACTTATTTTGTTGTTTATTATGAAGGGAAAGAAAAACAATCTGCAGGAAAACCTGAATTAACTTACCCTGATTATGCTATTGTGGATCCGAGACTGACATTGTCAATGCCTTCTTCTGTTGCTGCTTCTACTGGAATGGATGTATTAGGGCAAGCAATTGAATCTTATTGGAATGTAAATGCAACAGATGAATCAAAAGAGCTTGCTAACAAAGCAATTAGACTCTTAGTTGGGAATTTAGAAAAATCAGTTGCTGAAGGAAATATATCAAATAGAACCCCTGTTATGTTGGGGGCTAATTTAGCTGGAAAGGCAATTAATTTAACAAAAACAACTGCTTGTCATTCTGTGGCTTATCCTATAACTTCTTATTTTGGGGTTGCTCATGGGCATGCTGTTGGACTTACATTAGGAGAGATGTTGGTTTTTAATTCACAAGTTGATGAAAGAAGTTGCACAGATGAAAGAGGAGTAAGATATGTAAAAGATACAATTGGAGAGATTACAAAACTATTAGATGCTGAGAGTGCTCTAGAGTCTAGAAGAAAGATAAAAACACTTATGACTAAAATTGGATTAGAAACTAGGTTATTAAAATTAGGTATAAAAAAACAGGATATTCAAATGATTATTGAAAATGGTTTTACACCTGAAAGAGTTAAGAATAATCCAAGAGTTTTAGAAGAGCAGGATTTAAGAAATATGTTAGATAATATAACATAACAATCTTTAAATATTAAAATTAGTTAAGAGTATAAATTAAGATGAAAGTGATGCTTGTTTACGCAAATGAAAGAATGGATAGCTTAATTGGAATAGGTCTGCCTTTGCTTTCAGCTCATCTTAAAAAAGCAGGACATGACGTGAAACTTTATGATACTACTCTTTTTGATACTGGAAAAGAAACTGGAGATTCTTTTAGAGAAAGTTTAGGACAGGTCACTCCGGTAGATATTGAAAAATATGGAGTTGTAAGAAAAAAAGTTTCAATGGATGAACTTAAAGCAGATTTTAGAAAAGCTGTTTTAGATTATAATCCTGGATTAATTGGTTTTTCTTCACTAGAAATGAATTATGATCAAGCTTTAGAACTTGCAAAGGGAATACAAGATATTCCTATTCCAAAAATTTTTGGAGGAGTATATCCAACATTTGCTCCAAAGGTTGTACTAAAAGAACCTTCAATAGATATGATTGGTGAAGGAGAGTGTGAAGAAATGCTTCCAGAATTAGCAACTGCTTTAGAAAAAGGAGAAGATATAACAAAAATATTAAATCTTACTGTAAAAAAAGATGGAAAAATTTATAGGTCTGGTGAAGTTATAAATTTAGAAGACTTGCCTGCAGGAGAAAGTATTTATGGAGAAAAAACAGGATTAAGAAGGCCTCTAACAGATCTTGGAAAAACTCTTTTAGCTCCAGATTATTCTATTTTTGATGACAGAAGATTTTGGAAAAAGATGGGTGGAAAGGCAGTAAGAACTGTTGCTTTTGAACTTAGTAGAGGATGTCCTTTTCAATGTACTTTTTGTTGTATTCCTATATTTCAATATCAACATGAAAAATCTTTAGAGAGTTATAGTAAATCATCTGGTTTGGATTTGAAAGAATTAAAAAAGGAGCATAAATTTCGTAGACATAAACCAATAGATAAATTTATTTCAGAAGTTGAGTTTATGGTGAAAAAATATAAATTAGATTATATTTATTTTACTGATGAATGTTTCTTATCAATGGATTTTGATAGATTTAATGATTTTATAAAACAGTACAGAGAGAAAATAAATTTACCATTTTTTATAGAAACTAGAGTAGAAACAATAAAACTAGGATATGCAGAAGCTTTAGAATCAGCTGGATGTGAAGGGGTGGCTATGGGTATTGAAAGTGGAAATTCTGAATTAAGGAAAAATTTATTAAAACGTTTTATGACAAATGAACAAATAATTGCTGCTTTTAGAGAATTTGAAAAGACAAAGATAAGAGTTTCTGCGAATAATATTATTGGTTTTCCTGGAGAGACCAGAGAAAATATAATGGAAACAATAGAATTGAATAGACAAATTCATCCAGGTAACACAATTGTTAATGCTTTTAGGCCGTATTCTGGAACAGAGTTAAGACGATTATGTATTGAAAAAGGATTGATTCCTGCAGGAGAAAGAGCAGAAGATAATAGAGTTTATGGGGCTTTTGATAATGGTGCTTTAACAGCTAAAGAACTTGAAGGTATAAGAAGAGTTTTTAATTTATATGTGAAATTTCCAAAAGACAGATGGGATGATGTTAGAAAAGCTGAAACAGATGATGATGTGCTTGAATCTCTTAAACAAGAATATAGAGAAGGAAAAATTTAATAATATTTCTAGATAATTTTATAAATTAAAAAACAATATAGATATATGGCAGAAAAAAAAGTAGGAAAGAAAATGGATAATCCTTTGGTTTCTATAGTTCTTCCGGCGTATAATGAAGGGAATCATATTGGGGAGTGTATTGAGTCTTTGTTGAATCAGAGTTATAAGAATATTGAGATATTTATTGTTGATGATGAGAGCAAGGATAATACTGTTGAAGTTGTTGAGAAATATGTTCCAAAAGTTACGTTGTTGAAGCAGAAGCATTTGGGACCTGGGGCTGCGTGGAATTTGGGATTCAAGCATGCTAAGGGGGATATATTTATGTTCTGGGCTTCAGATCATGTTTATGGAAAAGATTATATTAAAGATTTAGTTAAGCCGATTGCTGATGGGGAAGCCTTGAGAACAATTCATGCTAGAGAAGATGTTGCAAATTTTGGAAATTTGTGGGCACGGGCGTGGGGGCATAGAGATTGGAGAATATTAGAGAAAGGGGGAAGCAAAAATGCTTCATTGACAGCTAAGGAAGTTTATATTAAATCAAATGGTTTTGATCCTAATGATGGTTATGCAGATGATCAGTCTTTATATGGGAAGACAAAAGTTTTTGCTAAGATTTTAGATACAAAAGTTTCTCATTATAATCCTGAATCTTTATCAGAAAGTTTTGCTCAGAATGTGTGGGTTGGAGCTTCATATAAAAAACCTTATTTAATATTTTTATCTTTACCTTTGTTTCTGTTCTATGTTATTGCTAGATCTGCCCAGCATTTTATTAGAGAACCTTATTTACCTTTTTTGTTTTTTCTTCCTGTGTTTTATACTGTGAAATATTTTGGGTATTTTTTTGGGGCGTTGAGACGGGTTTTTTTGAAGAAGAATACGAGGATTTAATTTTATATATTAATAATTTAATTTTATCTCTGATTTTTTTTACTGGAGAAAAATTTCTTATAATCTTTCTTCCTAGAATATAAAAAGGATTTTTACTGTCAATATAATATTTTTTTATTTCTCCGCCCCATCTTTCTTTAAATCGATTGATTTCATATAATTTATCTCCTTTTTTTGTATTGAGTTGATATCCCCCTAAATTAAAAATATTATAGTTGTTTTTTTTGCCCCACTCAATTATTTTCCAGTAAAGAAGATTATTTGGTTGGAATGTTAGATGCTCTCTTAGAGAAGCGTTTAGAAAAAGTTCAATTTTATCTTGTTTAATTAAAATAGCAGCTCCTGCAATAATAGTATTCTCTTTTAAACATAAAAATAATCTTCCTGTTTGTTGTTGAAGTTCTTGTATATTTTTAGGAGTTATTCCACCTCTTATAATTGTTTCTTTGTATATTTCATAAAACTTGTCCCAGGCAAGGGCATTGTTTTTATCAGATTCGACTTTTAATCCTGATTTTATGGCTTTTTTAACACCCCAACGAGCATCCTTATCAAGATTGTTCCAGAGTTCCTCATTACTTTTATTTAAGTCAATTTCAATAGTTGCTTGAATATCTTTCATTTGTTTAAAATATAGCTGATTTATTTAAATCTATTGTTAGTGTTACATAAGATTTATAAATATCTTACATGTTTTCATTTAATGAGTGAGAAAAAAAATAATGTACTTAGGGAAAATGTAAGTTTTAAAGAGCTAAAAAAAGCAAGAGACCTTAAATGTAAAAATTTGCCTATTGAATATAAACCTCTAAGCAAAATCTCTCCTTATGTTTCATATTTTTTATTGAAATTCACTTCTTTTACACCAAACCAGGTTAGTTTTATTTGGGGGGTTATTGGTTTAATCAGTGTTTTGATTATGTCTTTAGGAGGTTATTGGAATTTATTAATTGGAATACTGCTTTATCATTTTGCTGTTTTACTTGATTATGTTGATGGAGATATGTCAAGGGCAATTAAAAAAACTACTTTAGGAGGAACTTATCTGGATTTTGTTTTTTCGTGGATGTTAAGGGCTCTTTTGATGTTAGGGTTGGGTATTGGTCTTTATAATACTAATGGAAATGTTATTTATTTTTATCTAGGAATCTGGACTTCTACTCTTTTACTTTTAGATAATATTAATAAATTAAAGGTTCATGAGACCCTAGCATCTAAAGGAAAATTTGATTTATTGAAAAAAATGGTTATGAAAACTAACAAGATGAAAATGCCAAAAACTATTTTGGAAAAAATAAAATTTTATGGTCCAAGGTTTTTAACACCTAATGGGATGTTCTCTTTATTATTTTTTTCTATAGTTTTTAATGTTTCACAATATTATTTAATTTTAATGTCAGTGATTATTCCATTATTCTTATTAAGAAATTTTAGGGAAATTTATAAAAGTATAGGCAATGTTGCAGGGTAAAATAGAAATGAAATCTATAAATATTTCAATTGATGTTGAACCAGATTTATATGGCGGAAAATTTGAAGGAATTACAAAGGGTTTAGACAAATTTATTGGAATTTTAAATAAATATAATATCAAGGCTACTCTTTTTGTGACTGCTGAGATTTTGGATAAGTATCCAAAAATATTTCAAAATTTAAAAAAACAAGGGTATGAAATTGGTTTGCATGGATATAAACATGAAAGATTTGATGAACTTGACTTAAAAGAAAAAAAAGAGTTATTGAAGAAATCTGTTAAGATTTATAAAAATGTTTTAAAAGAAAATCCAAAAGGTTTTAGAGCTCCACAACATTCTATTGATAATGAAACACTAACCCTTTTGGAAGATTATAATTTCAAATATGATTCTTCAACAATCCCATGGAATTTTCACCATATTTTTCTTCCACAAATTAAAATAAAATTTGATTATAATTTTAAAAAAATGAAAATTCACAAAATGAATAATCTTTATGAAATACCTATAACTTCTTTTATACTTCCTTTTTCTGCTCTTACAATAAGATTTCTTCCTTTTTTTATTTTTAAAATATATATAAGATTTGTAAACTTATTTAAAAATAAGATTTTTTTTATGCATTCTTGGGATTTTATTAAACTAAAAAAATCAAGGTTATATAACAGATGTCCTTTGAAGGAGTTTTTAAAACGATTTGATTATATGTTAAATTATTTTAATAAAAATAATGAATTTAAGACTATTGAATCGATGTGTCTTTATGATTAAAAATTTTTAAAATTTGGGGATTAATATTTATTTTATTACAAATTTGTTTTTCTAGTTCATAAGCTAATTGAACTTTTTCTTCTGTAACTGTTCCAGGATATCTTTTTCTTCCGTATTCAAATCTTTCTGACAGAGATACAATATTGTTGTCTTGGGCCCTGAAATCAGCATAAACTAAAACTTTATCTTCCCATGTTTTTATTTTTTTTATATTAATAATTCCGTGAGTGTTAATTGATTTTCCAATTTCAGGATAACCTTCTTTTGTTAATATTTGTTCTGCGATTTCTCCATGAGATTCAGGTTTATCTAAAGTCATTAATTTATCAATATCGTGTAATAGAGAAGAAGCATTTACAAACTCAATGTTGATGGTGATTCCTGATTGTTTTATTTTTTTTGCTAAAAAAAGAGCTAGTTTGTTTACAGTTAGAATATGATTAATTATTCTCTCTGGGGTTTTATATTTTTTTAATAATTCTTGACATTGGTTTGTATTTGGGATTTTCATTTTCCATATAGTTAGAATGACTAGAGATTTAAGGTTTTTGAATATGGTTAGTATTATGATGGTTATCGTCTTTATGAAGATCTCCTAAACGTGTACACCATACTTTGTTTCCTTTGAAATCTTTTCTCATTGTTTTTACATCTGGATAAACTTTGTGCCATCTATCACAAGGTGTTAGTTCTCCTTTTGCTGTAATATATATTTTTTCACGG
>JAHIVP010000019.1 GCA_018816335.1 Nanobdellota archaeon
ATTTGAGTGCTGATGTTTACAATGTGAGTTATTATTTTGTTTTAAATGGGACTTATTCTTATCGATGGTTTTCTTATGGAAATGGAACCTCTGAATTATATAATTCATCTGATACAAAATATTATAGTGTTAACTATTTAGCAGCTGTTGTTTCTATAAATACATCTTCGGATTCAGGGGGAGGGGGTAGTAGTGGGGTTTTTAGAAAGAAAGGTGAGAGTAATATTTCTTTAAGTCCTGAATGTGAATCTAATTGGAAGTGTGGTTCTTGGAGTTTTTGTAGTTCTAATTTAACTCAGCGAAGAATCTGTTCAGATGTTAATGGTTGTGTAAATGAAACTTCTAAGCCTTTAGAAATAAAAATTTGTCCAGATATTTTATTTGATTCTATTGTAGAGTTAAATACAAAAAAAGTTTATCCTTGGACAGATTTGAGTTTTAAAGTAAATTTGAAAGAAATAAATAATTCTGATTTAGTTGATATTAAAATTACTTATAAAATATATAAGAACCAGATTGTTGTTTATGAAGAATCTGAAACTAGAGCTATACAAGGACAACTTGTTTTTGAGAAAGATATTAATGATTTGGATTTGCCTCCAGGAGATTATTATTTATCTGTTCTTGTTGAGTATGGAAAAGATCAGACTGCTAGTGCTGAACAGAATTTTTCTGTAGTTGGTTCTACAATTTTGATTATTATTTTAGTGATTATTATTTTGATTATTTTACTTGTGATTATTAGTTATAATTGGTATAAATCAAGGAAGCATGAGGAGGTTATTGAAGAGAAGTTAGAAGATATACAGGAGCAGTTGGAGGATAAAAAGAAAAAGGATAGTGAGAAGAAGGGTATTAAACAGTGGGTTATTGATAAAATTGAATATGCTAGATTTAAGAGTGAGAAAAAGAGGAAGAGAGAAGAAGTTGTTCAGAAAATTGAAGATAAGAGAATGGAGAGTATTAGGAAGAGGATGAGAAAGAAATTTAAGGATTCTGATGATTTGATTGGGGAGTTGAAATAATCGTAAAGTTTATAAAGTATACATCTTATGTATACACAGAACATAGTCATTGATTATGTTCACACAATAAACCTCTTTTTCAGGCTCTCCTTTTCGAAGGAGAGTCTGTTTTATAATCTAGAGGAAATTTTTACCTCATAAAAAAATGGGATTTTAAAAACAATCCCACACAATAACCCACCCAACTCCCGACCTCACTCGTTGGTCGGTTTGTATCGCCTCGTGAAATCGCTCGCCCACCCTTTTTATGAGGAAAAATTAAAACAATGTGGGCAAAACACAAAGATGACAACAGATATATTTGACAACAAGATAATTTGTAAAGATTGTAACAAAGAAATGAAAAAGAATTCTATAATTAAAAATGGTTTTGACCTAAGAGTTGTTGAGTGTGATGAGTGTGGTGATAGAATTATACATCCTCATGATGAGGGAGAGTATATTAGATTTATGAATATGAAGCGAAAAGATTATAAAGTTAAGTTAAGGTTAGTTGGTAATAGTTATGCTGTATCAATTCCTAAAGAGATACTAGATTTTATGAAAGAGTCTGAAAGGAAATTTGATGATATTGTTAAATTAGCATTTGATGATATGCGAAAGTTAAGCTTATTTTTTGAATAAAAATGGTAAATCAAAATAATAAATTAAATATTAGTAAGATAAAATGATAAGAACAGAATCAGCATTTGGATATTATATTGTAATCCCAAGGGATACTGGAATAGCTGTAGATGTATTGGATGTTTTACCAGATACAATTGATGAGGCTGTAGAATATAGAAAAGCAACTGAAGGCGAAGCTGTAATATGTCAGAATGGAATAATTACTTCAGGTGGAAGAACAAGTATTCCTGAAATTGTTAGGACTGAAAATTAAATTTAATAATAATTTACAATAATCAAAAAATTTTATTCCATACAATAAACCCTCCCTCCCACCCTTTATTGTGGAATAAAATTAATTATAGAAATTATAATTATGTCAAGAAAATATAAACATGGTAGACAAAGAAGTTAAATTAAAAGTTGTTGAAGCATTGCAAGATGATGCGTATAAAGGTATTGCTAGAATTGATTTTGATGTTATGAAACGATTGGGAGTTCGAAGAGGAGATGTTATAATTATTGCTGGAGCAAGAGAGAGTGTTGCTATTGTTGATAGAGCTTATCCTGCTGATGTTGGTGAGAATATAGTTAGAATTGATGGGATAATTAGAAAAAACAGTAAGACTGGAATTGGTGAAACTGTTGGAGTTAAAAAAGTTGAATTAAAGGAAGCTAAGAAAGTTACAATTGCTCCTGCTCAGAAGGGAATTATGGTTCAAGCTGATTCTGAAGTTTTGAAACAAGGACTTTTAGGAAGAGCTCTTATTAAGGGAGATATAGTTGTTATGGGTGGAGCAAAAAGAAGACGAGATGTTATGTCTGATATGGATTTTTTTTCTGATATTTTTGAGGATTTTGGTGGAGGATTTAATGGTTTAGGAGGTATTCAGCAAATTAGATTTTCAATTGTTTCAACTAGTCCTGGAGGAGTTTGTGTTATAACAGAGCAGACTGAAATTACTTTGAGTAATAAGGCTGTAGATGTTTCTGAGGAAAATATTCCTAATATTACTTATGAAGATATTGGAGGTTTGACAGAAGAGGTTAAGAAAATTAGAGAGATGGTTGAACTTCCATTGAAGCATCCTGAGATATTTGATAGATTAGGAATTGAACCTCCAAAAGGTGTTCTTTTGCATGGGCCTCCTGGAACAGGAAAAACTTTATTGGCAAAAGCTGTAGCTAATGAATCTGAAGCTAATTTTATTTTGATAAATGGGCCTGAGTTGATGAGTAAGTTTTATGGAGAGTCTGAGAAAAATTTAAGAGATAAATTTGAAGAAGCTGAGAAATCTGCTCCTTCAATTATTTTTATTGATGAGATAGATTCAATTGCTCCGAAAAGAGAAGATGTTCAGGGAGAGGTAGAGAGAAGAGTTGTTTCTCAGTTATTGACTATGATGGATGGTTTGAATGCTAGAGGAAAGGTGGTTGTTATTGCTGCTACTAATCGACCTAATGCTATTGATCCTGCTTTGAGAAGACCAGGAAGATTTGATAGAGAAGTTGTTATTGGTGTTCCTGATAAAAAAGGAAGATTGCAGGTTTTAAAAATTCATACTAGAAATATGCCTTTGGATAAAGATGTTGATTTAGAAGATTATGCTGCTCGAACTCACGGGTTTGTAGGGGCTGATTTAGAATCATTAGCTAAGGAAGCTGCAATGAGTGTGTTGAGAAAGATTTTGCCTGATTTGAATTTGAAAGAAGAAGATAATATTCCTTCTGAGATTTTAGAAAATTTGAAAATTACTAAGAAAGATTTTGATGAGGCTATGAGGTTGGTTAGGCCTTCAGCAATGAGAGAAGTTTTGGTTGAGACTCCTAATACTAAGTGGGATGATATTGGTGGTTTGGATAATTTGAAGCAGGAATTAATTGAAGCTGTTGAATGGCCATTGAAATATCCTGATAGTTTTGAAAGGATTGGAATTCGTCCTCCTCGTGGAGTTTTGCTTTATGGTCCACCTGGAACAGGAAAAACTTTATTAGCTAAAGCTGTTGCTAATGAATCTGAAGCTAATTTTATTCAAGTTAAAGGACCCTCATTATTGAGTATGTGGGTGGGTGAATCTGAAAAAGGAATTAGAAAGATTTTTCAGAAAGCTAGAGAAGTTGCTCCGTGTGTTATATTTTTTGATGAGATAGATTCAATTGCTTCTAAAAGGGGAATGGGTGGAGGAAGTAAAGTTACTGATCAAGTTTTGAATCAGTTGTTAGCTGAGATGGATGGTTTAGAAGAATTACAAGATGTTACTGTTATTGGAGCAACTAATAGACCTGATATGTTAGATTCTGCTTTGTTAAGACCTGGAAGATTTGATAGAATTTTATTAGTTGAAACTCCTGATGAGAAGGGTAGAGAAAAGATATTTCAGATTCATACTAAAAAAATGCCTTTGAATAAAAATGTTTCAATTAAAGATTTAGCTAAGAGGACAGATGGTTATGTTGGAGCTGATATTGAGAGTTTAGTTAGAGAGGCTGCTATGTTAGCTTTGAGAAAAGATATTAATGTTAAGGAAATTAATAAGGAGCATTTTGAGGAAGCTATGAAGAAAGTTAAAGCTTCTGTTGGAAAGGAGACTTTGGAGAGATACAAGAAGATAGAGGAACATTATTTGAAATCTGCTAAGGCTGCTTTGGAGAGTAATGGTTATTTGGGTTAGTTAATCTTCACCTAGTTGTCTTCTTAATCTTTCTTGTGTTATTTTTGATGCTCTGAATATTAATTTAAAAATTTCTCTTATTCCTGGTTGTGTTAGAGCTTCTAATCCTTCTTCTCTGACTTGAGCTTCTCTTTCTGCAAGTTTGGTTTGTTCAACTCTTGGATTTGTTGTTTCTAATCCTTCTGCTATTTTTATTCTTGCAACTTCTTCTGATAAGTAATGAGTTCTATAAATTAGTAATCCTATTATCTTTGCGTCTATAACTCCTACTGGGTTTTTTGGAGTTTGATATGTTCCATTTGAGCTATATAATTCTTTTCTAATTCTATGTGCTAAATAAGATACTAAGCTGTTTTTTGAATAAGAATCTGTTTTAGGTCTTGGGTATTTTCTTCTTTCATTAAATAATACTGTTAATCTTTTATCTGTTTTTGTTATCTCTTCTCTAACTTCTTGTAATCTATCTTGAGGATTGTTTGCCATGTTTGTTGATAAATTGAGGTTATTTAAGAATTATTGTGTTGTGTTTAAATTAAATATCTTTTATTGAGATAATTTTCTTCTGGAGGAGAAATATATGTTTTTATTGGTTCTCTTAATCTATAAACTTTTGGATTAAATTCCCATTTTCTTTTTATTTTTGTTTCTTTTATACAACCTGTTGATAAGACTGAAATTAAAAATACTAGGGATGCTGTTTTCCACCTCATTTTTTATTGTGTTGTAACTTCTGTTTTATCTTTAGTTATTATTATTGTATGTTCTGCTTGAGCAACTTTTCCATTTCCTTTTTCAACTAGTTGTTTGTATTCGTGTAAAATCCCTGATTGAGTCATAAGTCTTAAAGAGATTTTTGCGAGAGGGCCAAACTTTTTAACAATCCATCTTTGACAGAAAGGTAGACCTTGATATTCTTCTTCAACATATTCAATTATTTTTCTAGCTGTTGAATCTCTGATTGCTTTTCTTTCTACAAATCTGTAAATTGATGAGGGTTTGCCGTCTCTAACTATTCCGTTTCCGTTTGTTGAGAAAGGTTCGATTGCGTAGACTCCTGGTTCAAGTTCTGTTTCGTTGTTGTTGTCATAATTTGGGATTGTAATTCCTGCGTGTAAGTGGTATATATCTATTTCATGTCCTGATAAATTTCTAATTGGTGAGAATCCTTTTGATGTTATTTCTGTATGGATAGCTTTTCCTATATTGTTTATTTGTTCATTTATTTTTGCTGTTTTGATTGCTTGGTCTAGGGCTGATTCTGCTGCTTGAATGAGTTTTTTATTTTCTTCTGAGTTTTCTAAATCTATTGAGAAAGCTGTGTCTGCAACTGCTCCGTCTATATGGACTCCTAAATCTACTTTTAATAATCCAGAAGCTAGAGTATCATCATCTGAGAACGGTGTGTAGTGAGCTGCTATTTCATTGATTCCTAAGTTTACTGGAAAAGCTGGTTTTGCTCCTAGTTCAATTATTTTTGATTCTATTTTTTCAGCTATGTCTAGTAATTTTTCTTTTGGTTTTATAATTGATTTTGCATATTCTACTACTTGTTTTGCTATTTTTCCTGCTTCTATATATTTTTCTTTATTTTCCATTAATTTTATAAATTTAGTGTGTATTTAAGAGTTATGGGTATAAGGAGTGGGGTGAAGAGATTTGGAGATTTTTCTAAAGGTTTTCCTAGGCAGGTTTATGGTATGGATTATGATGGAATTGGAGATTTGTTGAGTGGAATGGAAAAAGTGATGAGGGGAACAAAGCCGTATGTTAGAGGGAAATTGTTAGAATGGGGGGGTGGGGTTCCGAGAGAGGTTTGGGAGGCAGGGGAGGTGGCGAGGATGGAGAATGATGTTGTAAGAGTTTCTGCTCAAGCAGAGGTTGTGGAAGTTGGAGGACAATTGTGTGATAGAATCAATGAGGTTGCTTTACTTCAATCTGATTTACAAACTGCTATTGAGAGAGCAAGATATTTTGAAGGAAAATATGAAGGAGCTAGGATAGAGGTTAGAGGGTTGACAGAAAGGAATGGTGTATTAGAAGATAGGCATAGAAAGTTAGTTGATATTTCTAAATTAGCTAGAATGGGAAGGATTAGAGCGTTTGCTGAGGTTAAAGATCCTTATGTTGAGGCGCTTGAGAAGTGGAAAACAGATTATGCTGGGCCTTTGGAAGATGAGCTATTGCGTGAGAGGAGGTTATCTAGAGCAAGTGTTGGACATGCTGTTATTGGAGCTATGGAGGTTTTATTTAATGTTGTCCCTGATGTTCAGAATGCTCCTGTTATTTATTATGATTTTGTTGGTAATAGGGGAATTGCTACAAGAGCTGCTTCTGAATTGTTAGGAATTCCTCCAGAAAAATTAAATGGGTTTAGATTAGCTGAGTTATTAAGGGGATTAAGTGGTGAGTGTGTTGAGGATGTTAGATATGCTGTTAAACATTCTAATCCTTTGCTTCATTTTGAAGCTCAAACTTTTGATGGGACAGATTTATTTTTATCAACATATCCTGTTTCTCAACAAGTTAAATCTGGAAGACCTCCTAGAAGGGTGGGGATGGGAGTTTTATTGTATCATCCTAAATTTAGACAAGATAAGGTTGGATGGATTATGCAGACAGCAAGAGTAAGTAGAAGTGTTGCTAAAAATGTGCAAGGATATTTTTCTAATCTAGAAGAGTATTTTGCTAGATTAGCTGGGATTGATATGGAATCTAAATCTGTAACTTAATTTTTCAGTCTTCTTTCTTTTGGAACAAAATTTGTTATTCTTCCTTGGGAAAGTTTTCCTGAACCAATTAAGTTTTCTTTGAATTTTAGGACTACCATATTATTTTTGATATTTTTCTTTTCTCCACCTCCTGAAACTTCACTCGCTGGTATATTATTATTTGTAGCTCGCGAAGTTTTTTTATTATCTCCCAACATGTTGATATCATTTAAATTATCCTTATTGTTTGTTTTATTATTAATAGATTCTTTTTCTTCATCTAAATAAATATCTTCACCATGAAGGAATTGGTCTGCTTGTGTTTCATTTATCTCAATTATGTTTTTTGTAATTTTATCTCTGAATAGGGAAACAGCGTCGTGGGAGATTCTTAGTTGTCCATCTTCTTCTGTGTTAAATAAATATATTCCGTTTATTTCTATATTAACTGTTTTTAGCAGAGTTCTGATTTCTTCTGTTGATAGGTTTCCACTATATCCTCTTATTCTTCCTTTGTTTGTTTTGAATAATAAGTAGGGAAGTTTTTGAATTCCAAATTGTAGTTCTGCTTGTTTTTCTATTTGTTTTTTTTGCTTTTTATTTAGGATTTGTATTTGTGGGTTCATTTTATTATTTTTTTTACTGATTTATTTATTCCTAATCTTAGACAATTTGGGAGATACTCACAACCTTTACAAATATTTCTTAGGTCTTTGTTTGTTATCTTTGAAGAGACTAATTTTAATAATTCTTTTGCAGTATGGATTGTATCTGGTTTTATTTTTATTAATCTTAATGTTTTATTGTCCATTACCTTTACCCAATGGTTTATTTTGTATTTTGAAGGTTTATTACATGTTTTGTTTTTTACATAAGGACACTTTTTACAAATGTCTTCGCAATCTCTTTTAATTTTTATTTTTTGATTGGGGTTTTTTATTATGTCTTTGAATATTGCTTTGAAATTCTTTTCATAATCTTTTGAATACCATCCAGTATCATGATGTCTTGAAAAACAGATTAGATGATGTGCCCTTATTTTTTTCATCCTAGCCTCCTTATTTTAGCAAGAAAGAATCCTTCTGTGTTGTTATCTTGGGGCCAGATTCTGCATGCGTTTTTTATTTCTTGGTCAAAAGTTATATTTTTCTTCTCATCATAAAAACCCTCCCAACTCGAGCCTTCACTCGTTGGTCGATTTTTATCGCCTCGTGTAAACTCTCGCCCACCCCTTTTATGAGAAGAAAAATTATCATCATTATCTTTTTTATTATACTCACTACTCCCAACCCCCTTTCTAAGGGTTTTATTATCTCCCAACATCTGGTGATCATTTAATTCATTTAAGGTATTATTCTCTTTTTCCTCTTTTTTCATACTTGGTTTTTCCCATTCAGTCAAACCAGGTCTACATTTTATTGGTAGACTTATCTTTTCAATTTCAATGTTGAAGTTTTCTTTGAGATGTTGTAAAACTTGCTCGTTTTCTTCTGGGCTGTGTGTACAAGTTGAGTAGATCATTGTTCCTCCAACTTTTAAAAGTTTTAGAGCTGAGGATGCTAGTTTTTGTTGTTGTTTTGATAGGATTTTTATAACTTTTGGATTCCACATTTGAAGTGTTTTTGGAGATGATCTTAAGTTTCCTTCTCCTGAGCAAGGAACATCTGTTAGAATTTTATCAAACTTCATATTTATTGATTCTAATCTTTTACAAAGTTGAACTCCGTCATTTCTTGTTATAATTGTGTTTGAAACTCCGCATCTTTCTAAGTTAGTATTTAGAATTGATATTCTTCCTAGTTTGTTGTCGTTTGCGATTATTGTTCCTTGGTTTTCCATCATGCTTGACATTTGTGTTGTTTTAGATCCTGGAGAAGAACATAAATCTAAAATAATTTCTCCTGGTTTGGGATTAAGAGCAAGAGGAGGCATCATTGAAGCAATTTCTTGAACATAATAATATCCTAGAAGATGTTCAATTGCTCTTCCGAGTTCTCCGGGATTAAGATTATTTTCAATAATCATTATTTCAGGAAATTCATTAAATGGTTGATTGATTTTCCAGCCTTTAGATTCTAGTTTTTCTTTTAGATTTTCAATTGATATTTTCAAAGTGTTACATCTAATAGATTTTTGAATTCCTTTTTTAGAAATTTCCCAGAATTGTTTTATATCTTGTTTATTTTCCAATAGAGATTCTATTCTTTCTTTGAAGTATGGTTTTGGTTTGTATTTGAAGTTCATTTTCCTAATCTGTTAAAGATAGAGATGTTTTTGTGTTTATAAATTTTTTATTAATTTGTTAGTTATTCCCATCCCACCCTCCCAAAACACCTTCGGTGTTTATTATATTATTAACTAACAAATTTTTCTGAGTAGATAATTACATTGAGAGGTTTTTTTGATGGTGAGATTTTAACTATGCAACCGATGTCAAATTCAAAAGTTCTGTTGCTGTCAAGGGCGATGATTCCTCCTTCTGTTCGTTTTGATTTTATTGTTAGTTCTTCTCCTGGATTAATTTCTCCTTTGAGGATTGTTGGGTTGTATATGTTTCCAGTGTAAGGTTCTCTTACTATAAATTGTAATTTTTCTTCTTCAAAATTAAAAGTATTTCCTCCTGCTGATTCAAACCAAGCTGTTGAACCTGTTCCTGTTGAGACAACAACTCCTGATGAGCGATGTTCTTCTGTTTTTCCTTTAAATTCTATATCATATCTTGAAGTGTGAAATTGATAAGCTGAGCCAATGTAAACATCATTTAAAGCTGGGAATTCTATTTCTTTGTTGTTATGAATTATTTTTGCTCTTTGTCTTTTTATTATTTTGAAGTTTCCATTTAGAATTTCTTTTAGTTTTTCTAGTTCATTATTTTTTATAGATTTAAGATATCCTTCTGAGAATTCTGGTTCTGAGTTTATTCCTAATATTGGAGTTTCATTTATAATATAGTGAGCAGCTTTGATGAATGTTCCGTCTCCTCCAATTGTTAAAACTAAATCTAAGTTTTCAAAATCAGTTTTTTCTAGTTCATCTGATTTTTTTATATTAAATTCTTTTGAGTTTAGGATATCTCTGACTTTTTCAATTGTTTCTAAGTGTGTTTTTGAATCTTTTCCTGATTCCACAATTAAGATTTTTTGGAACATGTTTTTGTTTGGGGTTTGGGGTTTATTTATTTTTAGGTGTGAATTTTTATATAATTTTTATATCTTATAAAATACCCTCCCACCCCCCCTATTTTAAGATGTAAAAATTAATTAATTTAATAATAGATAGATTGTGTTTTGTTACTGAATTTGGAAAATTTAGTTGGGTAAGAGAATCTTTGATTCACCTTGGAAATTTGGAAAATTTCTAAAGAAATTTTCTTATATATTAGATGGTGAGGCCGAAGGCCGAACTGCGCTCGATATCTAAATTTTACCGTCGCTAAAAATTCTTTTTTGAAGAATTTTTGCGCCACAAAATCAGCTGCGCCTACGCGCAGAGTTAATTGAGGATTTTGTCGGCGACAAACCTTCGCTTAAGGGTAATTAAAAGAAGGTTAGTTAGTCTTTATTATAATAATCTTTATATAATATTGAGATTGAGATTTATTATGGCTATCGATGAATTAACAGAAGATCAAGTAAGACAAGGTTACCAAGTTGCCATGGAAAGATTTGATATAATTAAAAGTAGATATACTGGATTTTGTGCGAGATTAAGAAGATTATTTAGAGATGATACTCTTAGTTCTGATGAGAGTGTAGAATTACAACAGCTATTTATTGATTTATCAACTTTGAGAATGCAACCAGCTTTTTCTACACTTAAAGAGAGAAATCCAGTAGATTATGAAACTCATGAGATGGATGTTTTAGATTATTTATCAAGGTTTTCTAATACTGGTGTTGAACAACTTTAGAATTATTTTTTATTTAATTTTCTTTGTATAGCATCAACTGTTTTTTTGATTTCTAGTATTTCTCTTTCTGCTTTTCTATTTACAGCATAATCATAAGCTGCTGTTTGTCTGTCTCTTTGAGCTGCTCTGTTTTGGCTCATTAAAATTATTGGAGCTTGTATTGCTGCTAGACAAGATAAAACTAAATTTAAAAGAATAAAAGGATAAAGATCCCATTGTTCAACCCACATATAAACATTTGCTGCCATCCATAATCCTATAAAAATAAAAAAGAAAATAATAAATACCCAGCTTCCTGCGTATTTTGTTAGGGCGTCTGCTGCTTTTTGGCCAAATGTTCTTTTTCCTTGATAAGTTGGATGTTTCTCATCTTTTTTAGGAAATGGGTTTAAACTTTCAATCTCTTTTTTTATTATGTTTTTTGACATATTTTATTTAGGGTTTTATTGTTTTTAAATTTAGCTAATTTTAAATATTCTGTTTTTCTAGTTTAATTATATAAAGATGGTGAAAGAAAAGTTTGAGAAGCTGAGAGATAGATTGAATAATAATCCTCCGTGTCCGATTGGTTTGAAGAGTATGTGTTGTAAGCATTGTATGATGGGGCCGTGTCGGTTGTTTAAGCCGGGGGATGTTGGAGTTTGTGGTGCTAATCAAGATGTTATTTCTTCTAGGAATTTGTTAAGAGTTGTAGCTGCAGGAGCTTCTGCTCATACAGGACATGCTTTACATCTTTTAGATTTTTTAGGTAAGAAGTTTCCTGATAATTATATTGAAAATAAAGCTCCTAAGTATTTGATGAGTGTTTGGAAAAAATTGGGGATGATGCCGAAGGTTAAGTATGAACATTTTAAGGAAATAAGTGAGGCATTGCATGCGTCGACAATGGGAGTTAATGCTGATTATCAAGATATTTTAGCTCGAACTGTTAAGGTTGGAATTGTTGATGGTTATCTAGGATTGTATTTGTCTACTGAATTAGAAGATGAGAAATATGGAAAGCCAACTGTTAAAAAAGGTAAAATGAATTTAGGAGTTATTAAGCCGGAGATGATTAATATTGCTGTTCACGGTCATGAGCCAATGTTTGCTGAAGCTTTGTATCAAGAGACTAAGAAGCCAGGAAATGAGAATGTTAATTTGATTGGTGTTTGTTGTACAGGAGCTTCTTTGTTAGCTCGTTATGGTGTTCCTTTAGCATCTAATGTTGTTTTTCAAGAAGAGGTCATTTCAACTGGAGCTATTGATGTTATGGCTGTTGATGTTCAGTGTGTTTTTCCTTCTTTGGTTGATTTATCTGAATGTTTTCATACTTCTTTGATTACTACTAATCCTTTAGCTAAGATTGAAGGAGCTATTCATATGCCAATTACTGATAAGGATAATGCTAAAAAAGTTGCTGAGAGTATTGTTAAGACTGCTAAGAATAATTTTAAGAAGAGAAGGAAAGATATTCAGATAAATTGTAAAGAGGTTGATGCTGTTGTTGGTTTTGATGAGAGTATTGCTGATGATTTATCTGAGCAGTTGAGGACTAAGAAGATTAAGGGAATTATTGCTGTGATTGGTTGTAAAAATCCTAGAGTTGGAGATGAGTGGATTTCTATTTATAAAAAGTTGAGTAAAGATTATGCTTTTTTAGCAACAGGTTGTATGGCTTTTGAATTAGGAAGGTTTGGTTTGTTAGATGGGAAGAGATTTTTTCATCTTGGAAGTTGTGTTAATAATTCTAGAGTTGCTGAGATCTTTAAGATAATTGCTGAGAAAAATAAAAAGAAGATTACTGACATGCCTTTTTTAGTTTCTGCTCCTGCTCCTTTAGCTGAGAAGTGTGTTTCGATTGGTTTATTTTTTGCTGCTTTAGGAGTTGATGTTCATTTTGGTTATCCTATTGAGATTAATTTAGATAGTAATATGAAGACTTTTTTATCTGATGTTTTGAAGACTCATTTTCATAGTAAGGTTTTTCTTGAGACTAATCCTAAATTGTTTTATCATGATTTGATGAAAGCTGGGTTGGGTTAGAATATATTATATTTTAGAGTATAATAATTAATATAAACGAGTTTTTTGTTTTTGGGTTATGTTAGAGATGCCTCCTATTGAAGCGTATAAAAACTTTATGATAGATTTTACTAGAGGATTAGAAACTCATCATCCCGATGTTTGTTTTTATCATTATGGTTCTGGGTGTCGGGGGGAGTGGAGTCCTGAGAAAGGAAGTGATGTTGATGGGGGGCTGATTTTAGACGAAGGAGTTAGAACAGATAAATCAAAAGTTTTAGATATTTCAAGAATGTTAAGAGATTGTCATCGAAAAAATCCAATTCCTTTACAATTAAATTTAAATGATAGACAAACCGTTGTTGATGGAAGATTTCTTTCTTATACAAGAGATTATTTAGATCATTTTGAAAGAGAGAGTGAAATTGTTTGTGGTCCTGATTTTTTAGGTGAAGCAAAAGGTTTTGATTATAAAAGTGGGCCTTTGTATTCTGCTGCTTTTAATTTAAGAAAATTAAGAAATAGATTATTATCTCTTTACGATACTTTAGAAAATGGTCCTCATGAATTTGAAGAGAATCTCCTTACTTCAATTGGACATGCAGTAAAATTTCCTAAAAAATTAATTTGGTTAAGAGGAAGAGATGATATTGTTACGTCATTTCCTGAATCTTTGAAAGTATTAAGAGAGGATGTTTTACCTAGTTTTGATGTTTCTTTATTAGAAAAATTAAATTCTTTTAGAAATATTCCTTTATTAAATCAATTATTCAAAGCTGATTTAGAAACTTGTGTTCAATTATATTGTCAGAGTTGTGAGGCTGTTGAAGAATTAGTAGGAGCTTATATTGAAAGATATCCAGAGGTTAGCGATAGAGAGTTGAGGGGTTAAAAATCAAACAGTTTCTTTTTCATTGGAAATAATTGGGTTACTTTTAAATAGTTTACCTCTTTTATTTAATAATGCCAAAAAAGGATAGGATTGCTGCATTTTTTGATGGTCTTCTTACGACTGGAGATTTGGTTGGAACTGCGCGAGGATATTCTAGTGGTGATGATCGTTTTATGGGATATGTTGCTGATAAATATGGTATGACCAGAGCAAATGATTTTCCTGGTAATTTCAGAGATCTTGATCCAATAAGTAGAACTTGGGATGAGAGGGTTGTTAAGGGAGTGGGGGATTTTGTTGGGATTTGTTTTTATCCAATAATTCAATTAATTGGGGCTGAAAGAGCAAATAGGGCCCTTCATATTAGGTGTGTTGCAAAGGCAGCAGAAATTCAGTTGGGAATTAAGTGTAGGGCTCGTGGTTGGGCTCAGTTTAAGATTTAGAAGTCAAACAACTTCTTTTGATTCTTCCCATCAGCAATTTCTTTTATATCAACTTTGAAAACTTCTAATATATTTTCAACAGCTGGAACAATTTGTTTGTTTAGATAATATTCTATATCATACTTTCCTGGTTCATCTATCAATTTGACACGATCTCGAACTAATTTTGATTTTGTATCTGATTCTGCAATGTAATACTGGATTAGCATTCCTATATCTACTGCTACTCCTGAGCGTTCCATTTTTCTAGCAATTGTTACATGAGGGGTTTCTGCTTTGTATTCTGAAAGAGGTTTTTTTAGTTGTGTTTTTATTACTAAATCATTTAACTCCACTTCTCTGTTTTTTACTTGAGTAATTACTTTTTTTACATATTCTAATGCTTTTGTTTCATTTCCATCTCTTAGAATTTGTTGTAGAACTTTATTTTGAACATCTCTTGCTAATCTACACCAATCACGTCTTACTGTTTCAAAACCTCTAATTTTAAGCCGCCCCAATTCATCAATTAAAGCATATTTCTTTTTTGCTCCAAAACCGCCTGTTCTTTTTGTTACCCAAATTCCTCGTTTGAAAAACCCTTCTAGTTCTAGTTCCATTATTCCTGGAAGTTGGGTATTTAGTTTTTTTAGAAATTCTTTTACTTGAGTTTTTGATTTGTTTTCTAATGCAAATGCTACGCTGTCGGTGTCTGACATAATTACTTTGTATCCTTCTTTGTTTACTTTATCTATTGTATCTTTGCTGAACTTTCTAACAAATGCTAATACTGAAGATGCTGCTTCATAAGAATAATAACGAGCTCCGAAAAATCCTAAATACCCGTAAGCTGCGTTTGCTAGAAGTTTGAATGCATTTGATTTTGCTTTGTTTAATGCTGTGGGATCTTTTTTGTAGATTGCTTTTGCTTTTTTCCTGTTTTCAAATAATTCATTTAATAGAGAAGGGAAGAATCCTTGTTTTTTCTTAAAATAAAACTTTTGTTTTTTGTTTTTTGTTTCTATCTCCGGGGTTTCAAATGAATTCTTTTTGTCTTTTGTTAGAGTTGCTTTTGAGATGTTGAATGAGACTATTATTGATGTGTGCATTGATGTGAAGTCAAAGAATGCTATGTCTTTGTAAAGTCCTGCTTCAGGAGTTAGGACAAATGCTCCTTCATAACGCGGCATTGCTTTTCTTTTTTCAATCTCATCGAATTTTGGGTGTGATTCTATTATTTCGTTGAACCGATTTAGATTATGCATTAGATAATTTTCAACTTGTTGAGACATTGTATCTCGCGAGATATCATATAGTGGTTCTTGGATTACTTTTGTGAATTCTAATAAGTCTGGCCATATTTTTTCAAATAATTTGTATGTTATTTCTGAATCTCTAAGATTGTATCCAAAGTAGTCATCCCATTCATGAGCTTTAATTTTTTCTGGGGTAAACTTTAAGTCAAATTTTATTTTATTTTCTCCTATTAATTCTTCTGCTACATCATCTAATCCTAATGTTTCTGAATTCATATATTGGGAGTATGATGTTGCTATGAATTTGTATAAATCAACATGAGGGATTCCACATATTTTAGCTGAGGGTAAGTTTCCTTTTTGGTGACGTGGAGCTGTTCCATCTATTCCTAAACTTAATTTTATTTTGTGTTTGTTTGCTCGAGCTCTTAGATAAGGAAGATCAAAACCATCTGAAAAATATCCGGTTATTATATCTGGCTTGATTTGTTTCACGTGTTCTAGAAATTTTTCTATCATTTCTGCTTCATCTTTTACTAATTCTACATAGTCTTTTTTTTTCTTTGACTTTTTCCAGGTTATTACTTTTTTGAAGTTTTTTGATGCTAGAGATATCATTAATATTTGTCCTTTGCCTAATTCAACAGCATCTGTTTCAATATCAAATGCTAAGACTTTTGGTTTGAAATCTGGAGAATTTAAATTTCCACCCCCTGAAACTTTTACCTCATCATAAAAACCCTCCCCCCCACCCTTTTTATGAGGTAAAAGTTTTTTATTAATCCTTGAGAAATTTATATCATTTGGTTTATAGTTTTTGTTGGTTTTTTTATTAATAGATTCTTTTTCTTTTTCGATTGGTTCAATTTTTTCAGCAAGTATACATTGAGATGTTTCTATTATTGCATCATTTCCACCTATTTCTGGGTCGTTGTTTAAAATTCTTCCTTTAATTGTGTGCCATTGAAGAGGTTTGAAGTTTTTCTCAATAATGTATCTTGTTGTTAGATTTATGTCTAGTTCTTTTCTTTTTGATTCTGGATCTAAATCTTTTACTTGGTCTGCTATGTCTTTTATTTTTTTATTTTCTGTTGTTATTTTTAGAGCTTTGACTGGTTGTTCTAAGTAATTTTTGTTTACAATTTCTACTTTAATGTCATCTATATTTCTTTCAATTTTTCCTTTTAGTTTTTCTAAATTTTTTGCTAGAATATAAAAATGGTTTTCAAATTTGTCAAACACACAAATAGATTCTCCTTTGTCTGTTTTTCCAAATACTCTCATGTAGTTTTTCCCTTGAATTTCTATTGGGCTGTAATCTAGTGGGATGAATTTTATTTCTACCATGGTTTATTTTGAAATTTTTATCCTATATAAATAACCCAATTCGAGCCCACACTTGTTGGTCGATTTGTATCGCCTCGTGTAAACTCTCACCCAACCCACCCTTATTATAGGATAAAAATTATTTATAAGTGTAATTTATAATAAATAGAGTTATATAAAGTTTGTTTATTGAAAGTATTTATTTACTTCTTAGGAGTAACAATCGTAAGATTTAAATATACTTATTTTCTTTGGATATTAAGAAAATGGCAAGACAAAGAAGTTTATTTGATGATGAAGGAGAAGCTCAAAGTGGAAGTGGGCAAGGTTTAGTTAGAAGAGATGCTGAAGCTGTTCATGCTGAGGTGGGAAACGAGCAAAAATATTTAGATTTGTTAGCTGAAGCAAAAAGTAGAGGAGTTTCACAAAATCCTTTTGAAGATATAGATACTAAGAGAAAATTATTAGTTCCTTTTGGTGTTGATGCAACTCATTATCAGCCTTATGGTGTTCATATGGCTTACAAGACAAGATTAGATAGGGCTAAAACTATAGAAGCTGCTAGAAGATAATTATATATATTTCTTATTGTTTAATATTTTACTAATATTTGCAATTTTATCCTATATAATAACCCAACCCTCCCACCCTTATTATAGGATAAAATTATTAATAAGATAAATATTAGAATAAAATAAAAACATGGGACTAAACATTGGAGATATTGTTCCTCGAACTTCGCTTGAGTTTAAGGATTTGAAAGGTAAGATTGTTGTAGTGGATGCTTTTAATACATTGTATCAGTTTCTTTCTACTGTTAGGCAGCCTGATGGGACCCCATTGATGGATGATAAAGGAAGGACAACTTCTCATCTTTCTGGATTGTTTTATAGAAATATTAATTTGTTGCAAGAGGGAATGAAGTTAGTTTATGTTTTTGATGGAAAGCCTCCTGAGTTAAAGGGATTGACTCATCAGAATAGAGAGAAAGTTAAAGAAGAAGCTAAGGAAAAATATGAGAAAGCTAAGAAAGAAGAAGATGTTTTGCTGATGGGAAAATATGCTAGGCAGTTGGCTAGGTTGACTAAAGATATGATTGATGAATCAAAGGAATTGCTTAAGGCTATGGGAATTGCTGTTGTTCAGGCTCCTTCTGAAGGAGAGAGTCAGGCTGCTTATTTAGCTCAGAAAATTGATGCTTATGTTGGAAGTCAGGATTATGATTCACTTTTATTTGGAGCTCCTAAGTTGATTCAGAATTTAACTTTAGCTAGAAAAAGAAAGATAGCTACTGGTTTTGTTTATATTTCTCCTGAGATTATTGAGTTGAGTAAGGTTATGAATTCTTTGCAGTTGAATATGGATCAGTTGATTTGTTTGGGGATTTTGTGTGGGACTGATTATAATCCTGGTGGGGTTCGAGGTATTGGGCAAAAGAGAGCTTTAGATCTTGTTAAAAAACTTAAGCAGCCAGTTTTAATTTTTGATTCTGTAAAAGCTCAGATTGAAGGACAGGAAAATAGATTTGATTGGCAAGAGATTTTTGAATTGTTTCATAAGCCTCATATTGATAAAGATGTTGAGATAGAGTGGCCTAAAATTGATGAGGATAAAATTAAAGATATTTTAGTTAAAGAACATGATTTTTCTGAAGATAGAATTGAAAGTGCTTTGAAAAGGTTGAATAAGGCGAAGGAGGCTGGGCAGCAGAAGACTTTGTTTTAATATCACTCTTAAGTAGTTACAAATAGAAAGGTTTATATAGTATTTCTTCTTACTTATTTTAACAAAATTTAATATAAATTAAATAAACAAAAGGAGAAAAAATAAAATGGCAAAAAATATTGGAAGTGCTGAAGCTGGAAGGGCTTTGTTAGTTATGTGTAGATCTAGTGTTGCTAGAGTAGCACAAGAAGCTTCTGAAAAGGGGACAGACAGAGTTTTTGTTCCAACTGATTTAACTTCAGTAGAAGGTAGAGAAGTAATGGCTGACTTTTTGAGTCATCCTGAAGCTTATGATTTAACAGGTGGAAATGATAATGCTAGTGAACCTTTGTATGCTGATTTGGTAAGTGCAAGAGAAGGAAGAAATGCTGATGGAACTCCACATAATGGTTATCTTGCAGTTAGTGTTTCAAGTTCAGAAGTTGTTGCTGCTTATGATGGACAAGGAAGAGAAATTAGTGATAAGTTTAGACAAACACCTGAAGTAGGACCTTTTAGTCCAAGAAGAGCTGCACAAGAACTTTTAGGATAATTTTTTATTTTTATTTTTTATGTTTTAATTTCTTAATAGTAACATTTATAAATTTCTTATATTGTGTTATTTTATGGTTAGTCAAGCTGAACAAACAGATGAAGAAACACAATTAGTTAGTGAAGGTTATGTTCCTTTTGAAGGAAGTATTCATACTCATTTGTTTTGGACTGATTATGCTTCTTCAAGAGGCCATAGGCCTAAGAAATGGATTTCTAGAGCTTTGAGTTATTTAATGCCTGATGTTGAGAGATTTCCAAGAGATGTTAAAACTGTTTCAAAAAGAGTTTTAGATAGAGGAATTAATTTTACTGGTTTGACAGATGTTGTTGCTGAAGGAGATCATTTTGAGCATAGATTTGAAAATTTAATGAAGACTAAAGAAAGGGGAGATAGATTAGATTATAGAGATAAATCTCCTGTTGCGACTTTTGTAGATGGAGCTGGGGAAAAAGAAAGAAGGTTGACTTATGAAAGAAGTATGGAAATTGTTACAGGGCAGGAGATGGCACATATTCTTGCTTCAAGGATTCCTAATTTTTATGAGATGAAAAATGATGATGGAAGTTTAAAATATAATCAGGTTCAGGCTAAAGCTATGCAGGAAAAATTTGATAGATATTTGCAAAAGAGATTTGATGTTCCAACTGAGAAAAGAGTTGAGAGGTTTTTAACATTTTTAAAAAGAACTGGTTGTCATGTTACAATTGATCATCCAATGTATAAAGGAATGGGTGCAGATACAATTAGAGAACATAGAGATAAGATAGATGCTTTAGAAGAAAATGGTAATTTAGTTGATTCATGGATGTTTAATTGGTTGCCTAAGAAATTGAAGATGAAGTTGCCTGTTTCTGAATATAATACAGAGGCTGTTGAGTTAGGAAGAAAATTAGGAATGCCTGTTTATTATAATGAAGATGCTCATGGTCCTGGAGATGTTGGAAGAGGTAGAACTGTTTATTATGTTAATCCTTCTTTTGTTGAATCTGGAGATATTAGAGGAGGAGTATATGAGGCTATGCATGATAAAGATAAACAAAGATTTTTTAAAAAAGGAACTACAAATCATGGTGGTTCTTTGTTTAAGCATGTAGGCTCTGGACAATATAGTTTAGTTAGGCAGGCTTTGGGAGTTATTCCAGAGAGTATTGGTAGAGCAACAGAAAAGAAGCCTTTTTTAGGAAGAATGAAGAATTGGTTAAGTAAGTTTTTTCATAGACATTAGAATTTTCTGACAAAATTATATGATAGTTTTGTTTACAATTCCCTACAATAAACCCTCCCTCCCTCCCTTTATTAGGGAATTGTTAATTTCTAATTAATTTTTTAAATGCTATTTGTTTAGAAGGATTTTATGTTTAGAAAAAATCTGTAAGACTTTTATTTAATTAATTTTGGGGGCAAAATGGGAAAGCGACTTTAGGAGTGGATTTTGCAGGGGGAGATGTAGAATTAGGCTCTGTCCAGAATTAAATTTTTTCATGATTTTATAATTCCCACTAAATTCGTCTATCGACGATACCCACCCTACCCAACTCCTAAACCTTCCCAAATTTTAGTAAAATCATGCTATTCCGGACAGAGCCTAGAATTAGAAAATATTATAAATAGATTTTTCTTAGATTATCTATGAATTATAAAAGAGGGTTTGTGTTTTTATTTTTTATTTTGTTATTTAGTAATTGTGTTTTAGCTGATACTGTTGTTAAGCAAACTTTTACTGAGAAGTCTATAGAGTTGTTAGCTGAAGATATGGGGATTTCTTCTGGGTGGAATTGGCCTTTGAAGATTTTTCTAGGAGTTAATATTCCTTCTAATATTCATTATTTTGTTGTAACTATTGCTGTTTGGATTATGTTTGCATTTATTTTGTTTAATATTTCTGAGATATTTTTTCATAAGATTTATTATAGGATTTCATGTGTTTTTACTTTAATTGTTATTATATCTATAACTGGTTTTGTTAGTTTAGTTGGAGATTTTTTTCTTTTAATTTCTTCTTTCTTTTTTGATGTTGGTAATCAGAATAGTTTTTGGGATCTTCTTTTTGTAATTTTTCTTTGTGTTATTTTGTTATTCTTGGTTTGGGTTATTATACATAGTATAAAGAGGAAGTTTAAGAGTACTATTTTTGGTGGGGATGATTCTATTAATTTAGCTGAACAGGAAAAACATTTGAGGCCTGATGTTTTTAAGACTCATCATAATCCAGTTAGTGTTATGAGAAATGAGGCACCGATGGTTAATGTTGATTGAGATTTTATTTCTTTTATTTCTTATAAATTTTTACCCCTGCAAAATCCGCTCCTTAAGTCGCTTTTCCATTTTGCGTCCAAATATTTATTAATTGAAAGATATAAACATTAAGTTTTATTTATATATAGTTGAGATATTCTTAGTTAACTTTATATAATATATTTCTTACTTTATTTTATGAATAAAAAGTGGTTTAGTTTATTAGTAATTTGTATTTTCTTAGTTTCATTTGTTGTTGCTGGGCCTGGAGATCTTGGAGATGTTGGGGCAGGAGATACAAGTATTGGGGGTGGGGCAACAGATACATCTTCTGGAACAGGTGATACTGCAAGTGGAAGTGGAGATGTAGCAGGGGATGGTGCTAGTGGTGATGGGGGGACAGATCCATCAGGAGATAGTTCAAGTGGAACAGGGGATGCTGGGAATGCTGGTGATGCTGCGAATACTGGGATTGGGGGGAATGTTCCTAGTTTGAATATTGATCCTTCACAGTTGAATCCAACAATTACATTGCCTTCTTCTGTTTCTAATATTTTTGGTTATATGGGTTTTAGTGTTAATAATTTAGGAGAGTTGTTTTTGAATTCTGCAATGATTATTTTTTTTATTTTACTGTTCTTTTATATAATTGAGATTATTCCTTTTCCAACTAAGTTGTTGAATAATGCTTTTGTCAGTCTTGCTTTATCTGCTATTATTGTAATTGCTTTTGGTGGATATCTTGGTTTATTTAGTTTTCTTTCTGGTTTGCTTGATTCAATTGGAGTTAAGTTAGGGATTGGGATGAGGTGGGGTTGGATTGTTGGTTTTGTGATTATGTTAGTTTTAATTATATTAGAAGTTGTTGTTCTTTCTAAAGTTTCTAAATGGTTATCTAAAATCACAGATGATAGTGTTGATACTTCTGGGGCTGATAGTAAAGCAAATGATATTGCTTTTGGTGGTGATGTTTTAGAAGAAGTTGGTAGTCACTGGAGAAAGTAAATTATTTTTGAGTTTTGAGTTTTCTTCCTACAGCTTCGAGAACTGCTTCTCCTTTTGCTGCATCAGTGTTTTTATCTTGTGATTGTTTTTGTTCTTGAGATGCTTTATCTATAACTGCTTGTTCTTGTTTTTTTCTCATTGACTCAAAAATGTTTGCTTCTAATGCTGAGAGAAAAAATAAACCTATAAAGATACCTGCTCCTATTGCTATTTGAAGATACCATGTTTCAGATAAAGAGATTAAAGCTATTAGGCCTTGGGCTATGAGGTGATAGAGAGTTGTGTATGAGAGAGCTATTGTTCCTACTATTCCAAATATCCAGCCCATTTTCCATGTTGTTTTTAGATCTAGAATTTTTCCTATTGCTATTGCAAAGAAGAGCCAGAAATAAAAGACAAAGAAGAAGGTAAATGAGAATTCATAGGGTTGATTCATGATTATTTTTGTTACAGGAGATAGGAATTTTATTGCTAGGTCATTAAGGAGTTTTGTTGGTGGCCAGTTTGTTATTTGATCTGCTAGCCATGTCCATGTTGTTTTTGTGAAATTTTCAGGGTCATCTCTTGCTCCTTCTACTGTGTCTTTTATATTCTCTGGATCTCCTATTATAGGGATTTGAGGGGCTCCTGGGGGGAGGGGAGAGAGGTCTGGGTCTGGTTGGGATTGATTTCCTAAGTTTAATATAAATAAGACTGAGAATAAGATTGCTAATATTATAATTGAGATTTTTAGGAGTGATTTTCTAATTTTCATATTTCTATTAATTCTTCTTCTTTTTTTAATATATCTATTGCTTTTTTTATCTCTTCTTTTTTTAGAGTTTTTTTACCTTGAATCATCAATTCTTCTTTAGCATTCTTTGCTATTTTTACCAATAAGTTTTTTATTTCTATATCAAGTAGTTTAATTGAGTCTTTGTTTATTCTTTTTATTCCTTCTTTTTTGAATAAAGCAATTAAATTTTTCTTGATTAATATATTAACCTTTTTATCATTTTTTATCATTTTCAATTAATGTATTAATGTATTAAATTTTCTGAATTTTATTTGTTTATTTATGAAAAATTTTTCAAATAAATTTTCTGATTTAATTGATGATAAAAAGACTTGATTAGCAATCCATTCCCCTTTATTTTCTTGTACTAATCCATCTTTATTTTTTCCCCCTTTGAGAATTTTTACTATTGTAACTTTTTCTGAAGGATTTTTATCTCTAAGTTCATATTTGAATAATACTTTTGGAGAAAATTGATATTGTTCGCTAAAATATTTATTATGTTTTAGACTGTATCCTTCTCTTAGTAAGGTATTAATTAGTGATGGGGGTTTGATGAAAAATTCTTGAGGGGTTAGTTGGCTTATATGAAAATTACTTATGTTTGTGATTTTTTTATTTGTGATTATTGCTATATCTATGTCTTTTGGGGATTCTTTTCCTTTTATTGCTGAACCAAATAAGATTATATCTAAGATTTCTTTATCTTTTAAATATATTTTTAATTTATTTTTTACTTGTGATATAAGTTTTGAGTTCATAAGCATATTCTTTGATTTTAGTTGTTTCAGTTTCATTAATATGAAAATTATATGATTTTGTATAAATTTCAAATAATGAGGAGATATTTTGGTATACTTCTGGATAGTGAGTTTTTAGAAGAGAAAATCTTTGATTATGACTTTTTGGTAGTATTTTTATTTCTGTATATAGAAGATAATCTGCAAAAATCACAATTGCTTTGAAGAAATCTGAAGATGCTACATTGTATCTTTTTTTAGATAAATTTTCTTCTCCTGCTTCTAAAAATTCTTCTGCGTTCTTTTTTAATTCTTCCATTAATGTATTAATGTTATTTTGATTATTTAAGGTTTTTGGTTAATATGTTAATTTATAGAAATTATGTTATTTGTTTGTATTAAGGGTTGGTTTTGTTGATGGGGGTGGTGGATTGGGAGGTTTTGTTTTTAGAATTTTACCCAATGTAATAACCCTCCCAACTCAAGCCCACACTCGTTGTTCGTTTTTTATCGCCTCGTGTAAACTCTCGCCCTCCCTTATTATTGGGTAAAATTAATTAAATATGAATTAATGATGTGTTTGAATTGGTTTTATATGGAGGCATATAATTGTTAGGTTTGTCAATAATATAAATAACTCATTAATTTTACTCCATACAATAAACCCTCCCTCCCACCCTTTATTATGGAGTAAAATAATTCATATTATTATTTTGATCAAAAATTAGTTGTTGTTGATAGAGTGGAGAAATATATAATTGTTAGGTTTGCGATAGGGGGTGG
>JAHIVP010000002.1 GCA_018816335.1 Nanobdellota archaeon
AAATAACATAATTTTATGCTCATGCTCCATAACAAAAATCTTATCAGCCCACTCAATAGATTGTTTAGTTAGTTTTTTCTCTGCATAAGGAGCTAATCCTGCAGATTTTGCCTCAACTTTATTGCTATCCTTAAACAAACTTTCTGCAGCAGGACTTCTATCCATATTTGCCCAGCAGATAAATAATAATTTAGTTTTCATTTTCCTATCCTTATTCTTTTACAAATATCCTATCCCTCTTAGTAGTAAGATTATAATTATCCCAATTCCTATTATCCATAGTATTTTATCCAAAATTTTCTCCATCCTTCAACTTCCCTAAATTCATATCTGAAAGATATAACTCATTCTTTGATGTTCTTATGAGATCATTATCTTTTTTCCTAATAGAACTCACTTGAGATTGTATTGTAGAAGTCTTTTTATGAAGCATAATAGCCAAATCATCATAACTTAGTTTTTCATCTGTGTTTAACAATATCCAGATTATATTTCTCTCTGCTAGAGAAAATTTACTAAGTAATTTATTTATTTTTGTTTTTAATTTCATTTTAATATAATCCTGTGACTTATGGTTTTAGTTTTTTCTACCCAACAATCGAAACCCCACCCCTTGATTTTGGCTCAACAAAACCCCTAACAACATCCATATTAATTTCCTTGTTTTCTATTTGATAAAAAATACAATCATTCCACAATCTCTGAATCTCTCTGAAACTCATATTTTTAGTTAATCCAGCAGTCTCTTGTAAATCAATTTCCAAGTTTAATTTATTTTTATTAATCAGTTTTTCAATAAACTCTTTTCTTTCTTCAAAATCTGGCTTAGGAAAATTAATCACACAAAATCTGTCTCTTATTGCATCTCCAAGACGGCTTATATTATTAACAGAAAATATCACAACTCCTTTTGTTTCATTACTCAAATCTTCTATTCTCCCAAGCTCACCTAACTCCACCCCTTCATCACCAAAAGCATACGGGCCTCTTCCAATCATTTTATCAACATCATCTACAAAAACAACACAATTTTCAAATCGTTTTGCAATAGAAAGAACAGAAGAAATTCCATTAATAGGATTACCTCCTCGAAATATATCTGCTCCACTTATTTTTATTAAAGGCAACCCTGATTCCCCAGCAAGAGCAGTAGCCATATAAGTTTTTCCTGTTCCAGGCTCCCCTGAAAACAAAAGAAGATTAGCCCTGTTAACCCCCAACTGCTCCATCTTTTTCCGATTCTTCAAATAAGTAGCCATTTTACTAATCTGCTTCTTTGCTTCTTTCCTTCCAATCACATCCTTAAAATTCAACTCCACTCCCCTCATAACTTTCCACTTTGACAAACTAGTCGGATTGTAAATACTAATCACCTTTTTTATAGAAATCATATTAATTTTTTTATTTCCTTCCTTATAAGCCATCTTTATCAACTGAGGCAAATCCCTATAACTATATCCAATACTATTTTCTGCAATATAATTTAATTCATTAACCCCAGTATAATTTTTAAAATTATTTTTAAGAAAACTCTTCTTATTTTCTAAACTCGGAAAATCAAATTTTATCTTTATCTCAACCCTATCAAGTAAAGAATCATCAAAACAAGCAGAACTATTAAGAGTAATTAACAAAACAATTTTCTTATTATTTCTTTTCACAAATTCAAGAAGTTTCATAAATCTCTTTTTTTCCTTATCATCAATTTCATCAAACTCTCCATTAAAATCCAAAGCATATCTAAAATCATCAATAACAATCAACCCATTTTTAATATTATCCAGATTTTCAAGAAGTTCTTTCAACGAACTAACTCTATTAACTCCCTGAATATCACAAGAACCAAGAAACATAATAGGCAAGTCTAATGATTTTATTAATTTTTCAACTAAATAAGTTTTCCCAACTCCTGGCTCTCCCTCTAACAAAAAACTTTTATCAGCCATCTCAGGAATATGATTTCCTTTTAAAAAATCAATCATATATTTCAAAGCTCTTTTATCTAACTCACTTAAACTTGTTGTTTCAATATATTTAAGAAAATCTTCAATTTTGTCCATAGTATTATATGAAATTATATTTTCTATTTAAACACTTATCTTTCTAAATATATATTTTCAGGGATAATCTGATTTATATAGAAATCAACTCTAAAATCACAACAAAAACCTATAAAACCCAGACCCTCTCTTGACTAAACAAAACATCAGAACCTCACAATCATACCATAGACTAATATCAACAAAGCAAGAGTATATCCAATAATACTTATCCAGCCTTTAATTTTTGAGATTTTTCTATTTTCATTGAGTTTTTCTTTTAATTTCTTATTTTCTTGTCTTAGTTTTTCTAGTTCATTCATTTTCGTAACCAATAATAGCAATAACAATCCCCATCAAACCCACAACTCCAAAAGCAATAGCTATTGCTAAGTTGTATTTGTCTCCTGTGGTCAAATTCAGCACTAACAGCAACACTACTAGAATCAGAATCACAATACTAGGCAAAAACTTCCATAATTTAGTTTTCATCATTTTCTTCTAATTCGTCCCATTTTTGTTCTACCTCGTTTTCTAATTTTTCACAACACTTGTCGCTACAATAAAACAAACTCTCTCTGTTAGTTCCCTCTATATGATTCACTTTCCAAACATCTTTGATGATATTTCCACAATTATCACATAATTCTGCCATGTTTTATTTAGAAATTACTAATATTTATATTTTTCTATAACCACCCCACCTACTCCCTTCCAACCCCACCCCGCCTTAACCTAAGTAATCCCCAAGCTTCCTCCTTAAAACCTCCACCAATTCCTTATCTCCTCTAGAATAATCATTATTAATATTAAGAACAACAACTTCTTTATTAATATCAGGAAACATCTTAAATAACATAATTTTATGCTCATGCTCCATAACAAAAATCTTATCAGCCCACTCAATAGATTGTTTAGTTAGTTTTTTCTCTGCATAAGGAGCTAATCCTGCAGATTTTGCCTCAACTTTATTGCTATCCTTAAACAAACT
>JAHIVP010000020.1 GCA_018816335.1 Nanobdellota archaeon
TAATAACAACAAACACAAAAGAACACATTCACCAAATTCTAGAAGCTGCAAACCTAAAAGGAATCTATGATATAATTTTTGCAACTTCATCTTCAGAAAAACCAGACAAAGCAGATCTATTCCAAAAATTCTCAAAACAATATGGAAATCCAAAATACTATTTTGCATCTCGAAGTAAAGAAGCATTTGAAGAATGTTTAAAATTAGGTTCAATCTGTGTTTATGTAACTTGGGATGAACTTAACTCAGAAATTGAAAAACTAGCAGATAAAACAATCAACAATGAAAAAGAAATGGAACAACTACTCATCTAAAATCTTAAATAAATTTTCCTTAAACTTTTCTTTATCCTTCTTATTACAAACCCCACCAGCCGCCACCACATGCCCACCACTACTTCCTTCCACCCCTTCCAAAGCACATTTCAAAAGCTCAACGCAATTACCTTTTTTAGATTGACATCTTGAACTTATAGTAAAAAAATCATTCTCATCTCGTTCTGTTATAAAAACAAAAAACTTATCAGGTTCTTTCTCACTTAAAGCAGAAACAATATTATTTTTAACAGAATATTTAGGTCTAAATTCCCAGAAATATCCTTTTTTAAATTCCTTTCTTTCATCATAGAATTTCTCATTCCATTTTTTTATTTCCTCAACAACAGGTTTGGTCATTTCTTCAAATTCAGAAAGTTCCTTAAGACTAGCATTTTTTAATTTTTCATAAAAACCAAAAATATCCTCATTATTATGATACCTCCAATAAATCATTGCTCTAGAAATCATATCAGCAATCTTCCAAATTTTCATTTCCTTAAAATTATCCTTAATATCCAACCCATACTTTTTTATTATCTTATCACAAAATTCTTTATTTTCATAATAACACCAATCTCCGACAGTTCCAATCAAAGCAATCCAATCAATATCCTCTAAATTCTGTATCTTTGAAAATAAATAATAAGAAGCATAAGAGGAACATTTACTAGATTCTGTTTTCAGATAAATTAGTTTATCATAGTTCAAATCCTCATCAAATCTATGATGATCTAAAACAAGAACCTCAGCAAACTCTAATAATTTTTTCATCCCATCCATGCTGTTCTCAATTGCAAGATCAAAAAATAAAACCTTATTGATTTTCTTTTCTTTAAACTCAGGAACAAAAGGCTTAATATATTCCCCTCCAACATGAACAAACTTAATAATCTCTACATTACCCAAGACTTTCTCAGCTGGAACAACACTACAAATCCCATCATCATCTATATGGCTAACTATTGCAACCTTATCTTTCTCATCAATCTCACTAATAAAATCAAAAAACTGCTTCTCTGTTCCTGCTAAAAATTCCATAAATCTAAAGAAATCAATTACTATATAAATTATCCTTCTTACTCCACTCCCCCACCCCTCCTCCCTGTTTCAACTTCTTATCTAACATTTCCAACTCCTCATATATTCCTTCTATTAAATCATAATTTCTTGCTTCCTCCAGACTAACCCACTTATACTCAGTCAAACTCTTATCCAAAACAACCCTCTCTCCACCCTCCCCAGAATCAACATAACAATACAAACTAATAATCAATGTAGGAATATTATCATCTCGGATATAAACAAGAGAAGTAACATAATTTATATCTTTAATTTTCAATCCAACTTCTTCCTCAACTTCTTTTTTCAATAAATCTTCCAAAACATTATACCAATGTTCAGATGTATCTCTTTTCCTCAAAGCATAATCTAACACCTTCAACTTCCCTCCAGGAACAGTCCACTTTCCAGGAAAAGCCTTTTCCCAATCAGCTCTCTTAGCAATCAAATACTTTCCTTCAAAATTAATTATGATTCCAGTCACAACAACATAATGCCCTAAATTCTTATCCATATAACTAAAAAACAATAGAATTATTTAAACATAATTAGGATTCAATATATATTTTACTCATCCACATCCCTAGCCATCCAACCCCACCACGGATTTCTAACTCTAACAATCTCTCCATCTTCAGAACTAACTTCAGCCCTAACTCTTTCTCTCACAGGAAAAATCCAAAACAATCTAGATTTTTTCTCAGCTTCAATAGCATAATTTCCATCTTCATCTAACTCCATATTATTCAAAACATTTCTTACTCTTAACTCTTGTCTAACTTTGTCTCTAACTTGATCAGGAGTAAACATCACCTCTCTTGTCTGATTTCCTCTAAAAACACCATATAAAGTATTATTATGCCTATACAAAGTAACATTTGTTGAAGCATTTACTCCCATTACTTGAACAATAACATTCCCAGAGTTCCCAGCATAAATTGTCATCTCTCTTCCTCCAGAAGTTTCACACTTAATTGTTGACCCAGAACAAGTACATCTCTCAGGACACAATGAAGCATTTCTCGCTTGAATTCTCAACCTATTAGCTTCCTTAACAATATTCCTTGCCATTGTTTGAGTTACCTCTCTTACTCTTCCTCTTGGAGTTGAATTTGTATAAGAACCAGTCTCATTAGAAGAAGTGTCAGAAGTTGTATCATTTACAGAAGAAGTTGTTGTATTAGATTGTGTATTATTAATTGTTGTTGTATTAGATTGTGTATTATTAATTGTTGTTGTATTAGATTGTGTATTATTAATTGTTGTTGTATTATTATTTCCAGTATTATTTCCTTGAGAAGCAACAGCAATACTAACTAAAAAAATACTCAAGAACAAAATCATTATTAGTTTCTTCATGTTATAACTATAAATTAATACTATTTAAAATTATTCAAACCCCAGAATCCACCACCCCTCACCACACTCTCAACATAATCAACCTAAAATTCTGACTAATAATTAATTTTTATTCTATTAAAAGGGAGGGTGGGAGGGTTTTATTATAGAATAAAAATAGTTACTTAATCCCTCTTCCCTCAAACCCCCAGCCACCCCACACCCCCCCTTCCTTACCAAAACCAATCCACTCTCTAACCTCCCTCAAACTCCCCCGCCAACCCACCACCCCAAAAATAATGCCCACGCCAATTTAGTTTCCAATTAATTTTTATACTATTAAAAGGAAGGGAGGGTTGGGTTTTATTATAGTATAAAAATTAATCCTAAAATTCAGAAGCAAGAGAAAACATAAAATCCTCATCAAATTTCTTACAAAAAATTTGCATCCCAACAGGAACAGAATCTATATGACCAGCAGGAACACTAATCGCACAAATCTCTGCGAGATTTGCAGGGATTGTCAAAGCATCATAAGCATACTCCTCTTCAAAACTTGGCCTTTCTGAAAATTTCCACGGCAAACTTGGAGCAGCAGGTAAAATTAAAGCATCAAACTTCTCAAATGCTTTCTCAAACTCTTTCTTAATTATTTCCTTAGCTTTCAATGCTTTTCTATAATATGTTCCTTCATACTCAGCTTTACTTATCTCTTCTCCTCCTAACATCCTCCTCAAAGCCTCAACACCCGCAGCCTCCTCAAACTTCTTTCCAAACCTTCTTCCATCCAACTTCCTAGTCCCAGAAAAAAACTCAACATAAACAATAGGATAATAAGTCTGAACAGCTAAATCAAGATGCTTCAAATCAATCTCTTTAATCTCCCAATTCTTATCCCTCGCTGTTTCATCTAACTTCTTCTTAATAACATTCATAATCCTCTCATCTGAAATTTTAATCTTAGGAATTCCAATCTTAATTTTATTTAAATTAAAATGAGAAAATTTATTTCTTAATTTTTTTGGGGGTGAATAGGCGTGGTGGGCAAGGGTGGGTCTTCGCGTAAGCGAACTAGTAGCGGGTGTTGAAATAAATTTTTGAAAATCCTCACTTATCGGATCTTTTTCATCAGCCCCCTTTATTACATCAAATAATAATTTACAAGACTCAACATCTTTTGCAACAGGAGCAATCTGATCTAAACTCATAGCTAAATCAATTAATCCATAACGAGAAACAGAACCATAAGTTGGTTTCATTCCAACAACACCACAATGAGAAGCAGGATTTCTAATTGAACCTCCTGTATCACTTCCCAAAGCCAAATCACAAAAATCAGCAGCAACACTAGCAGCACTTCCAGATGAAGAACCTCCAGGAACTCTATCTAAAGCAGCCGGATTTAAGGTATTTCCAAAAGCAGAATTCTCTCCACTTGAACCAGAAGCAAACTCATCACAATTAGCCATTCCTAAAATAATTCCATCTTCTTTCTTAATCTTCTCAATAACAGTTGCATCATACGGGGATTCATAATCTTCAAGTACTTTAGATGCACATGATGCATGAAGCCCTTTAACATTTATAGCACTCTTAACAATAATTCCTAATCCAGCAAGTTTCCCTGCTTTTCCAGATTTAATTTTCTTATCAACTTCCCTCGCTTCATTCACAGCATTTGAATTAACTTCAAGAACAGCATTTATTTTCTTCCCTTTCTTATTATTCTTATCAATCTCATGAAGAAGTTTTTTAATATTCTTCTCTGCTGTTAATCTTCCTTCTTTTATTGCTTTTACTTTTTCTAGGGGTTTCATTTTTTACTCAACTTTTTAGGTTTAGGCATATAAGTTAACAAAAATAATTTTTTATTAAATTCTAATATTAATTTATGTTTACAATGAATAGAAACAAACATTTTCTTATCTCCAAAATAAATATCTATACGAGCTTTATCACTTGAAGTCACATCATGCCAATCAGTTTTAGTCTCATAATTAATTTCTTTCTCTTTATCCTTAACAATATCATACAAATGTAAACGAAGGCCAAAAACCTTCTCGAAAAGCTTTGATAACTCTAGAACAATTTTTTGTTTTTTTTCAAAAATATAATAATTAAAATTCCCAGAATTCCCTGTTCCAATAAGTTTAATTTTATTTTTCATTTTTTTCTCACCTTCCAAACACAAAAATTAGGAAAATCCATTGCTTCTCTATAATACCTAGGAAATAATTTTTTTGCTTTTTTTAAAGGTTTACAATCCTCATAATCTAAAATTTCAAAACCATTATGAGTTATAATTTTAATAACCGTCCCATAAGTCTTATGAAAATGAACAACTTCCAGTTTCTTTTTTCCATTACTCCAATATCCATAAATTGGTCTTTCATCAAAATAATCTTCCATCAAGATAAATTTTCTTCTTGCCCATTTCTTTTTTCTTCCTGCAGATCTTATTGGGGTATAATTTGAAAATACAAATATTCCGTTTTTCTTAAGAACTCTTTTAACTTCCTTAAAAACTTTATCCCAGTTTTTTAGATGTCCTATAACTAAAGCAGATAAAACAATATCAAATGTTCCAGACTTAAAAGGTAATTTTTCAACATCTCCCAAGATAAACTCTGCTTTAGGTGCTTCTCCCTTAGCTATTTCCAAAGAATTAATTGAATTATCTAAACCAATTACTTTTGCTCCTTTTTTTGATAAAATATTTGCATATCTACCAGGACCACAACCCAAATCTAAAATTTTCTTTCCTTTAACATTTCCCAAAATTTTCAAGGTAGTTGGCATCTCAAGGAGTTCATTAAAAAAGTAAGGTGTTCCACTTCCTTTTCTCATCTCAAAATAAGCTTCTGCAAATTCATCGTATGCTTTTTTTATTTTTAGTTTCATCTCAAATCCTCCTTCTCAATCAAAGCCTTAGTATTAGGAGAAACAAAATGTTTACCTTGCTTAATCTCCTCAATATCTAACCATTTAATCTCTTGAGTTGGAGCAATCGGTTTAATCTCATCTTTATTTTTTAATTTAGCTAAATAATTAATTAAAACAATTGTCATCTTCTCCTTAGTCTGTGGATTTTCCCATAATATATTAGGACTCAAAGGTTTAATCAACTCAACTTCCCCATTAATCTCTTCTTTAACTTTTCTATGACATCCTTCTTCTAATGTCTCTCCTTCTTTAACAGTCCCTCCAGGAAGTTTATAAAAATCATCTTTATCATCTTTATCAACTAATAATTTCCCATCTTCAATAATCACTGGCCCTGAAGCAACAATAAATTTACCTTCCATTAAACCCAATCACCTCTTTCAGCAACAATACAATCATCATCATGTTTAGGAGCATTCTTCAACATTCTCTTCTTAAAATCAATAGAATCAAATTTATCATCCTTAGCATCTCTAACACTCTCCTCTCTTTCAATCTGAACATCAGCTTCATCAATCCCAGCTTTATCTAGAGCTTTCTGAAACTTATCCATAACTTGCTTAGCTTCTTTTCTAATCTTCTCTTTATCCATTTTAAATTAATTTAAAGTTATTAATTAACAATATAACAAACGCCAAAGGCGTTTCTGGGTGGGTGGGCTGGGGATAATTAATAATCTTTCAATTTTACTATAACTATACTCAGAATTAATTGTTTAATAACTTTATGTTCCTATCTTTAAATCTTGAATTAAAGGGAAAAATTCTCTCATTGAATAATCCTCTGCACCAATTCCAACACACTCTCCATCAACATAAAAAAACTCTAATTCTATAGGCAAACTCAAGGATTTATTCATCTTTTTTTCTAATTTTAATATTTCATCATTATACACTCTATGAATTTCCCAATATTTTTTCCAGAATGGAATAAGTTTTGTTTTTATATTCTCTAATTGTTTTTTAGTCAATTTTTTCATATAATAAATAATTTCAATTAGTATAAGAAGTTTTATTTAAACTATATAGAGACAATACTAAAAATCCATTGTATAATCTTACTAATATTGACCTAAGGTCCACCTCTCAAATTAAATAAATAATTATAACTTACCCCAAATATCCAAAAACCTCTCTCGACCCTTCAAAATATTTTCATAAGGAAACAACTCCAAAATAAAAGGCCCATTATATTTCGCTTTCTTACATTCACTAAAAAATTTCTTAAAATCAATATTCCCTTCTCCTACACACATATGCTCATCATGCTCACCACCATTATCATGAATATGAACATCCATAATTCTATCATTAAATTTAGCAAAATATTCATCAGGATTATCATTAACATTTGCATGCCCAACATCAAAAGTCATCCTTATTCCCTTAACACTATCTGAAACTTTTTTGTAATCTTCAATACTAGCACAAATTCCAGAATCATTATTCTCAAAACAAATATTAATATCAAATTTCTTTGCATAATTAACAAGCTCTTTTAAAGTTTCAATTAATGCATTATAATTTTTATCAAGTGCAGGAGGTGGCATCTCTCTCCAACCAGGATGAACAGTAACTCTATTAGACCCAACTTTTTTTGCTATATCAATTCCTTTCTTAATATTCTCAATAACTGCTTTCTTCACTTCAGGGATAATAGTACAAACAGGTAAATACCAAGCAGTATGCACAATTAATTTAACATTATTTTCCTGAGAAAGTTTTTTTATTTCATTCAGAGTCTTATCACTTAAATTAAAATTCTGTTCCCAATCAAATCCAATCTCAAACCAATCAAATTTATTATCAATAACAAATTTCAAATCATCAAGAACATTTTCAGTACTTAACTGCCCCATTACTCCAATTTCTAGTTTCATTTTAAGGAGTCAACCTCTCAGGATCCCTAGGAAGTAAAACAGCTTCCCTTGTATTATCTAAATTCAACATCCGCTGAGTAATTCTATCCAATCCAAATCCCACCCCACCATGAGGTATAGCCCCATACTTAAAAATATCTTCATAAATCTTAGGAACTTTCAGCCCTTTATCTTTAGCTTGCTTTTTCAAAATATCAAGTCTATGTTCTCTCTGAGCACCTGTAGCTATCTCAACACCATTCCACAACAAATCAAAACTTCTAGTCCCATTAGGATCATTATCAGGTTTCATATGATAAAAAGGCCTAACTTTCCAAGGATAATTAGTAACAAAAACAAATTCCTCTCCATATTTCTCTAAAATATACTCTCCCAACATTTTTTCAGACTCAGCATCTAAATCATCATCTTTTCCCAATTTCTTTCCTTTTTTTTCCAAAACTTTTTTCAAATCTCCCATAGGAATTCTAGGAATCTTTTTAGGAACTTTTAATTTAACTTTTAATAATTCCAATTCATCTTTTCTATCATCTTTAACCTTCTCAATAACATATTTCATCATATTTTCAATAACATCCATAACATCATTCTCATCTTTAATAAATCCCATTTCAAAATCAACACCAGTAAATTCAGTTAAATGTCTAACAGTATGAGACTTCTCTGCCCGAAAAACAGTGCCCATCTCCATAACTCTCTCAAATCCACCCATCACAAACATCTGCTTATAAAATTGAGGACTCTGAGCTAAAACAGCCTTATTCTTAAAATAATTAACAACAAAAGAATCTGCTCCAGACTCTAATCCAATAGTTGTAATCTTAGGATTATTAACAATTGTAAATTTCTCATTATAAAAAAAATCTACAAGATGTTTGTAAATAGAAGATCTAATTCTAAAAATAGAATTTATATCTCTTCTTCGTGTATCTAAAAATCTATAATCCAATCTCTTAGGAAGCTCTGTCTTAGAAAAATCAGAAACATCAATAGGTAAAGGTTGCTCAGCTTCAGCCAACACCTCAATCTTATCAGGAATAATCTCAAAACCTCCAGGAGCTCTATCACTTTTCTGAACCTTTCCCTCAACACTAATCACATTCTCCCTAGACTGACTCATTGCCTTAAATAAATCATCCTTAATCTTCCCCTTAACTCCAGTAATCTGTATAATATCAGTCATATCTCTTAACAAAAGAAATCTAATCTTCCCCAACTCTCTAGTATCATGAACCCATCCTTTAACTAAAACAGGTCCTTCTTTCTTCACATCCTTAACATAACTTCTTTCCATAACTTTCATAGAAATACTATATTTATAAAACCTACGAAATATTGAGAGTGTCTAATAATTCAATAAAAATATATTTTCAATCGACGTTATTTTATTATTTTCTTCATTCGGGAGGGATGGGCTGGGGGATGGAGGGGGGGATTATAAAATAACGTAGTAAAAACTACATGAAAATAATTTATTTTTTAGACACGAACGAAATCCTACTTCTTCTTCCTAACAACCTTCATAAACAACCTCTCCAAAGCCTCATGATACCAATAAATAAAAAAAGAAATAATCATCAAAACAATAAACACCACAATCGAACCTCCTGAATTCTGAGAAGCAATTCCAGCCCCAACCATATTCAAAATAATAAATCCAGGCAACCTACCAATAGCAGAAATCAAAACCAAACTACTCATTCTAATCTTAGTCAAACCAGCAATATAAGAAATCAAATCATCAGGAAAAGCAGGCAAAAGATAAATCAAAAATAAACTAAACTTCCCATTTTTAGCAATAACTCTATCAAATTTCCTCAAAGTTTTTCCATTAACAATCTTCTCAACAAAAGGCCTTCCTAATTTTCTAGCTATAACAAAAACAAGCCAAGAACCAATAATCAACCCAATCATACTATAAAGAGTTCCTAAATAAACTCCAAACAAAAAACCTCCTACAAAACCAATAAACTGTCCAGGAATAGGAGCAAACAAAACCTGCAAAATAACCAACAAAATAAATACAAAAGGAGCTAAATATCCAAAACCTAAAATAAATTCTTTAACATAACTCATATCAGAGAAAAACAACAATAATCTATTCCAAAAAAACAAAATCAATGTCAAAATTGCAAGTATAGCAATCATAATAAATAAAACTTTTAATATTGATTTTACCTTCGACATTTTCACCACTTCTTTCAACTTTAATAGAACTTAATCCTTATAAAATTATTGACATCAAAAAAATTCTTGTTATAAATAAAAAAATATTATTTTATTCCACAATAAAGGGTGGGTGAGCGATTTCACGAGGAGATGAAAATTGACTAACGAGTGAAGTCTGGAGTTGGGAGGGTTTATTGTGTAGAATAAAATTAGAAGAAATATAGTATGAAAAAATTTTAATAAAATTATAGATTAATCAAGGAAGTAAAAACCAAACTCCAGCTAAAATTCCTACAAAAACAATAATAGCTACAACAATCATCCAAGTTTTAATTTGAAATTTCTTAGGTTGCTGTTGTCCTGTAACACCAGGAATTCCAGGTTGCATTGGCTGCTGAGACATCATTGGTTGAGCCTGCATTGGCTGTTGCATAGGACTTTGCATTTGCATTACCATATCTATATCAACATATTATTATTTATAAAACTTACCTAAAAAACAAAATATATAAACAGAAAAAATCTAACAATTAAATGAAAAAAATCAAAATACTTCCTATTTATCCAAAATCACCCCCTTCTTTCTGGAGCTTTAATAAATCATTAGAAATTATAGGAAAAAAAGCAGTAATGCCTCCAACAGGCCTAGCAACAGTAATGGCAATGTTTCCTAAAAACAAATTTAAAATAATGCAAATTATAGATTTAAATGTAGAAAATTTAGATAAAGAAAAAATAAAAAAAGCAGACTTAATAGCAACTTCTTCAATGTTAATTCATAAAAAATCCCATGAAAAAATTGTTAAGATTGCTCACAAATATAATAAAAAAGTTATTGCAGGCGGCCCTTACCCCACAGATTATCCAGAACAAAATAAAGAAGTAGATTTCTTAATAACAGGAGAAGCAGAACTTACTCTCCCACCATTCATAGAAGATTTCTTAAAAAACAAAGCAAAAAAAATATACTCTTCAGAAAACATCAAAGACAAATCAAAAACAATTTTAACAAAATCAGGAAGACCAGATTTAACTCAAACACCAATCCCAAGATGGGATTTATTTAATGATTTAAATGTTTATGATTCAATAGGAATACAATTTTCAAGAGGATGTCCTTTTGACTGTGAATTTTGTAACATAACATCACTTTACGGAAGAGAACCAAGAACTAAATCACCAAAACAAATGATAGCAGAATTAAATGCAATAAAAAAAACAAATTATCAAGGAGGAATTTTTATTGTAGACGATAACCTTATTGGAAATATAAACAATCTAAGAAAATTCTTACCAGAACTTATAAAATACCAAAAAAAGAATAACTATCAATACACTTTAATGACAGAAGCAAGCATGAACCTTGCATGGCCAGAAAATACTCAAGTTTTAAAAGACATGGCAAAAGCAGGATTTACAAATATTTTCTTAGGAATTGAATCAGTAGATAAAGATATAATTAATAATATGAACAAAAAACAAAATTTAAGAATGTCTCCTCAAAAAGCAGTAAAAATAATTCAAAATGCTGGATTAAAAGTTATGGGAGGTTTCATAATAGGGACAGATGGAGAAAAATCAAATGTTTTCAATAAATTATTTAAATTTGTTCAAGAAACAGGAATTGTTTTACCAATGATAGGACTTTTAACAATTGTTCAAGGAACCAAACTTCATGAACGTCTAAAAAATGAAAATAGATTAAATTCAAAAAATATTTCAATATCAAACACTCATACATTTTCTCTTGGTTTCAAACCAAAATTAACAAAACCATTCACAGAAAAAAAATTATTAGATGGATACAAAAAATTACTAGAAAAAATCTTCAGTCCAAAAAATTATTATGAAAGATGTAGAATTTCTTCAAAAAGAGTAAAACCACAAAAAACATCTAAACAATCACTATTAAGTGGACTAAAAATATTAGCAAAATTTACAAAACAACAATTATTTGGAGGATATAATAGAGAAACATGGAAATACCTTATTGAAACACTAATTAAAAACCCAAAGAATTTCACAGAAGCTGTAACAGAGGCTATAAAATTCCAACACCTGAAAAGTATAACAAAAGATTCAATAAAAGCTTACACCTACAAAGAAAAAGTAGAAATATGGTATAAAAATTTTAAAAAGAAATCAAAAATAATAATAACTAAATACAAAAATAATATTCAAAAAAGAAAAAAGATTCTATTGAAAAAAGCTAATAACTTATTTAATAAAGCACATAAATCATATATAAAAATACCAGAAGATTTCAAAACAGAAAGTCATATAAATATCTTAGATAATTTAAAACAAAGATTAGATAAATTCAAACAAGAAAGACAACTAGTTTCATTACCCTCAAGATAATTTACTCTTTAACACAGGCGTTGTACGGAATAGCATGATTTTACTAAATTAGGAGGGGTTTAGGGATGGGGGTAGGGAGGGTATCGACGATAATCGAAGTTTAGTGGTGAGTGATTTCGCGAGTGGGGGTTAGGAATTATTTAATATGGTGGCGAGCGGGGTCAGGAATAGGATAATAAAATCATGAGAAACTTTAATTCCGGACAACTCCCTTAACATACAAATATTTATATAATCAAATTTTATTAGTTTAAAATGGCAACAGATTCAAGAGAACAAGCAGAACCAAAATTTCCAGAAGTATATCAAAGAGCAATTAGGACAATACTTGCTCCCTATAACGTTTCTCAAAAAGGGATAGAAGCTGCTATTAGTTTGGGTAAAATAATTTATGGAGCAGGCAAGGATGAAGGAAAAGCTGCAGGTCTAAGAGAAAGTAATGACATGCTTATGCAAAGTATGAGACCACAACCTAAATAATCTATTCCTTAACTAATTTTTTAAGTATCTCCATAATCTCACTCCCACTCACTTTTCCTTTAAACTCCTTCATAACCAAACCCATATAACTCTTTACTGTCAATCCAGGTTTAGACTTAACAATATTCATAATCTCATCTTCTAAATTATCAACATCTTCCTTCTTCATAGCATCCTCAACAGGAATCCCAGAAACAATTTTTTCCAAAATTCCTTTCACATCACCTTCAGAAATTTGTTTTTTCTTAATATTATTAATTACTTCCTCAAAAACATCTAAATGTAATTTCTCATCAACCTCATCAACATTCTTATCTAACCTCTTAGCAATCTCTTTAGGCCAAAGAACAAGCATCTTAGCTATAAAGTTAGGCTCCCCTAACAATTGCAACAACTCCTTATACTCCTCAACCTTATTATTCTGTAATACTAAAGAAATCATCTCTTCACTCAATCCCTCTTTCTTCAGTTCCTTCTTAATCTCACTCCTCAACTTCGGCAAATTCTTTCTAACAACATTAATCTCATCCCTAGAAATATGCAACAACTTCAAATCAGTTTCAGGATACATTCTTGCAGCTCCAGGCAATGGTCTCATAAATTCACTCTCTCCATTTTCCAAAGCATTTCTAACCTCTGCAACACTATCTCCTTTCTCAACTAACTTCTTCTGTCTTTTCATCTCATTCTCAATTGAATTAATAATCAAATCAGGTTCCTGAACACCTTTCATCTCTATTCTCTCTGACCACTCTCCTCCAAAAGAAAAACTCATATTAACATCTTGCCTTATTGTCCCAATTCCTCTCTTAACTTTACAAGCTCTCAAAATATCTCCTATCTTCAAAGCAGCTTCCTTAGCCATCTCTTTATCATCAATATCTGGCTCTGTCACAATCTCAACCATTGGAATTCCTAATCTATCTAATCTATAAACATTCTTATCTTTCCCTTTCTTAATAACTCTCGCAGCATCTTCTTCCAAAATAACTTTCATAATTCCAACCTTTCCTTTAGAAGTTTCAATATAACCATCTTGCCCAATTAAAACAGTTCTCTGAAAACCAGAAACATTACTTCCATCAATAACAGTCTTTCTCATAACCTGAGTATCCTGGATAATATCACAATTCAACAACAAAGAAATCTGTAAAGCAATCTTCAAAGCTTCTTTATCTATATCTCTCGGAGGCTCTTCATCTAAATCAACTAAACAAACATTATCATTATAACATTCATACTCAAAAATCTTATCTTTAGCAGCCTCATGTTCAACAGCAACATCCACCTCCCCACCTTCCCCAGCAACACTATGCAACTTTCTCTCAACTTTATAATCCGGTTCTTCCTTTCTCAAAAACCCAGGACACCTACAAAATAACTTTCCTGTATCAAGCTGCTGATGAATTTCTAATCCTGCTTTTAATTCTTCCATAGAAATATAGAATATCTTAGTTATTAAATATTATTGGTGTTCTGCATTCATAATACTAATAAATCTTTGTAGATTATGTTCATATTCAGGACCTAAAATTCTTCTCATACCTTCAACATCAACTTCCTCTCCATTTGCTCTCATTAAATCAGCCAAGCTATGTAAATCCATAGTGTCTTTTGCTCTAAACTTTGCAGTTTTAGCAGCTAGCAAATCAGTTGGTGATATAACTCTAGCATTAATATTAAAATCCGGATTATAAGGAATTGCTAATGTTTCTCCTCTTTCAACAAACTCATCATAATGAACATCTTCAAGAGATTTAAGATCAGATGGTTGTCTACTTAAATTCATTGCAATTAATTGTTCATCTCCACCCTCTCCATCAACATAAACCTGAAAAACAGGTCTCTTAACTCCTCTTCTATGAATTCTATAATCTAAAATATGTTCTTCACTAGGAGAAATTGCTTCTCTCTGTAAACCATCTAAAACTCTTCCAACTCTGTTATAAAACAATACATCTCTCTCAGATACAGTTCCATTACTCTCTTGAGTAGGACTAGAACTTCCTTGCTCATAAACACTTGAAGCTAATGCTAAATCAACATCATCTGTTGCTCTAATATGATCTTGTAATCTTAATACATCTTTAGATTGTAATTTAGGCTCACTAGCTAAAGTAGATATATCAACCCCATGAATATCACAAAGTCTTTTAGCACACTGAAGTTGAACCGCAGTTCCACCTACAAAAATATAAGGCATATTCTCTCTGCCTAATTCTCCATGAGCTGCATTTAAAAAATACGCAAACTCTTCATCAGATACATCATAAAGTTCTCTCTTTGCCATAAATATTAATAAAATAATCAATATATAAACTTTACTATTGTAACCCCTAAGCAATAACAACTAAATATTTATAAGAAAAGATTTCCCTATTAAATTATGGCAACAAAAAAGGAGGCAAAAGGAATGTCAGAATTCAAAAAGTTTGGAGTTTTAAGTGTAGGTAAAGTTCTAGCAATATTTGGAATAATACTGGGTTTAGTATACGGAGTTTTAATGGGAGTAACATCAACAAAACTTACCCCAGCACTCATTGGAACAGACCCACAACTTCAATTTGTATCAATGTTAGGATGGGCAGCTATAATTGTAATGCCAATTATCATGGCAGCTATATACTTTGTAATAGGAGTATTATCAGCATTTATCTACAATCTAATTGCCTCAAGATTTGGTGGAATAAAAATTCAGTTGAAGTAAATCATAAAGGTAAATATTTTTTAAGAGCTTCTCTAAGCCTGGGTCTAGTCCACTTTTTTTGAAAGCTAACATAATCTAAGTCTCTCAAATGAGCCTTATCTTCAGGAATTAATCTCTTAGAATCAGTAACATCCAAAACAATAACTTTCTTCTTCAACTTAGGAAACTTCTTCTTTAAAATTTTAACTAACCTCTTTCTCACTATAATAATAACATCTGCCCAATCAACATATTTTAGATTCAATTGATTAATAGCATCATCTTCAATTCCCCCACTCCTTGTCGAATAACCTTTCCCCCTCAAATACTGAGCTAAATATCTACTTCTATTAGCTCCCTGTGCACAGATACATAAAACATTTAATTTCTTTCTCATTTTTCAATCCTATCAGAAATTTCACCAGCATAATTAATCAACATCTTATCCTTAAATTCATATTTCCACTTTTTATGTCCAAGTATCCAACCACTTTTAATCAAAGCAGTTTCAGCCAACATATCTTTACAAAAAACAGCTCCTGTCTTCTCAAAAGTCCTTCCATTAGAATAAACATTAGGATTTAAACTTCCAAAAATTGTTTGAGCACAAACAGCAACTTTTAAACCAGAATCAATAACTTTTTTTAATTTAGCAATCCAACTTTTCTTTCCAGAAACAGCAACATGTCCTAATCCCCCCACCTCCAAAACAATCCCTTCATAACGTGAAGCATAATAATCTAAAATCTCAGGATCCATTCCAGGATAATATTTTACTAAAGCAACCTTATCATTAAACACAACATCTAAACTAACTTTTCCCTCATTTCTTCTAACAAACTCATCTAAATACTCAATCTTTCCATCAGAATTTATCTTAGCAATTGGAGAAGCATTAACACTTTTGAAAGCATCTCTTCTAGAACTATGTAACTTCCTAACCTTAGTTCCTTTATGAGCAAAACAAAAATCATCATTCTGACTTCCATGCCCAACTAACATAACTTCAGCAACATTTGAAACAGCCATTCTAGCTGCACATTCTAAATTCAAAGCAGCATCACTCGAAGCTCTATCTGTTGACCTCTGAGAATAAGTCAAAACAACAGGCTTATTCAAATCCTTAAGAAAAAACGAAAGAGCAGCAGAAGTATAATGTAAAAAATCAGTCCCATGAGTAACAATAACTCCAGAAACCTCAGAATCATTCAAACTCTTCTCAACAACCTTAGCAATCTTAATCCAGTGCTCAGAATTCATATCTTCTGAAGAAACCATAAACGGAACTTCAATCTTCCTAACATTAGCTATCTTAAACAACCCAGGATAATATTTCAACAACTGCTCTGGTTTAGTCAAATTAGAAACAGCTCCTGTCTTAGCATCAAGCGAACTAGAAATCGTTCCTCCTGTAATAATTATATCAACATTAGGCAAAGCAGGATTCTTCTCATAATTATACTCCTCACGTTCTGTTTTAAATTTCTCAACAACCTCAATCTTATGAACATTCTCTTTCTTAATCCCAATATTATACCCACTCTTCAACTTAATCAAATACAACTCTGTCTTAGGACTTTCAAGTAATCTTCCTTCAACTTCACCCTTAATTGTTGTTAATTTCACTATATCTCCTACTTCAGGTTTTTCTTCTGCCATAATTTAATTAGAAGTAGAAGTTATATAAAATTATCTAAGAGATTATTTTTTTCTCCCTATTATCATAATATGTTGACTAAGATCCACAACAGAAGAATGTGTGCACAATTTATAATGCATATCTAACCAATTCTTTTTTATCTTTTTATCTTTTAAATTCTTATTTATCCCCTCTCTATTTGGAGAAGCTAATCCTTCTAACCCAATTCTATCCAAAATTTTGGCTTTCTTTCCAAATAATTTTTCAAATTCCTCTAATAAGAAAAAATGACAATAACCTTTTCCACCATGCCACATATAATCATCTCCCTTTAAAGCATATTCTTTAAAATGTTTAGCCATCTTAATTTCTCCAGGAAACCTTTTAGGAGAATCAATTATAACTCCTAATCTCCCCATTACAGAAACAAAAACAGGAGCATTTTTCTTAGCAACCCTAATTAACTCAAAGATTGCTTTTTTTCTTTGTTTTTCTGGATGAACATGAGATAAAGGTCCTCCTAAACAAATAACAGCGTCAAAGCTATTTGATTTAAAACTTGATAAATCAGTTATAGAACCCTCAACAACATCTTTAACTTTATCCTGAACTTTTTCTTTCTTTATTTTCTTTTTAGCTAATTCCAAATTAGCAGGAGTTAAATCCAACAACACAACATCATAACCTTGTTTTGCCAATTCAATTGTATATCTTCCAGGACCACCCCCTGCATCTAAAATTAATCCTTTCTTAGGCAAATGTTTTTTCAAAAAATACAAACTTGTATCAAACTCTAACTTATGAAATTCATCTTTGACTAATCTCTTCCACTCTTTTTGTGCTATCTCATTATACAATTTCCTAGTTAATTTTTCTTCTTTCATCTTACACCCTTTTATTTTTCAATGACATTTAACTATAAAAACATTATTAAACTTCTATAAATACTTCTAATTAACACATAATCAGAAAATTTTGTTCCATAAAAGAAAAGAGTTATTTTACTCCAGAATAAAGGGTGGGTGGGAGGGTTTATTATATGGAGTAAAATTAGGAGAGTTTTTATAATGGGAAAAAATTCAAAAAACAAAATGCAAGACATAAAAATAGGTCTAGAAATCCACGGCTATCTAAACACAGAAAAAAAACTATTCTGCAATTGTGATTCAATTCATAGCCCCACAACAATACCTAATACTTCAATATGCCCAATCTGCACAGGCCAACCAGGAAGCAAACCAATGAAACCAAACAAAGAAGCAATTGAAAAATTTCTCCAAACATCTTTAATGTTAAACTGTAAAATAAATCCTAAATTCAGATTTCAAAGAAAACATTACAACTGGCCAGACCTTCCAAAAGGTTACCAAGATACAATTTCCGGAGCTCATAGTACAAACCCCGCAGTTGAAGGAAAATTTGAAAATATAAAAATAATAGAAGCTCATTTAGAAGAAGACCCTGCAGCATGGAACCCAGAAACAGGTTGCATAGATTACAATCGTTCAGGACTTCCCTTAATAGAAATTGTAACATATCCAGAATTCAAAACATCAGAAGAAGTTGCAACCTGGCTAAAAAATCTAATCCTAACTTTAAGCTACATAAAAACAATAGATAAAAAACTAGGACTAAAAGTAGATGTCAATATTTCTATAAATCAAGAGTTCGGAGGAAACAGAGTTGAAGTAAAAAATCTTCATTCAATTGAAGAAATAAAAAAAGCAATAGAATTTGAAATAATTAGACAAGAAAAACAAGGAACACAAAAAGAAACAAGAAGATATGACAGCTCAAAAAATCAAACAACTGTTATGAGAGCAAAAGAAAACCTAGAAGACTATGAATTTATTCCTGACCCAGATCTTCCAACAATAACTCTTGATAAAAAACAAACAGAAAAAATAAAATCATCACTTCCTGAATCTCCTCAACAAAAACTAAAAAAACTAATTAAAAAACACAAAATAAACACCTATAGTGCTAATGTATTATCCAAAAATTTAGAAATTGTAGAATTCTTTGAACATGTAGCAGAATCTATACCTCCGGCATTTGCTTTAGACTGGATAACAATTGAATTATTAAGAGTTCTAAAATATAATAAAAAAGAATTAGACCAAGTAGAAATTAATGTTAAACATTTTATAGAACTTCTCCAAGCAGTAAAAGATAAAAAACTAACAGAACTAAAAGCAAAACAAATTCTAAATCAATTCATTCCTAAATCTTTTTCAATTAAAGACACATTAAAAGATGTAAAAACAATTGACAACAAATCACAAATAGAAACACTTGCAAAACAAGTTATAAAAGAAAACCCAAAAGCAGTAGAAGACTTTAAAGCAGGAGAACAAAAATCCATAAACTTTCTTATTGGTCAAGTTATGAGATTATCAGAAAGAAGAGCTGATTTTAAAGTTGCTAAAAATATACTTGAGAAATTATTAAAATGATTATCTCCCAGCAAAACAATGACCTTTTAATTCTGCCAAACTTTCTTTATTAGATAAAACCGCATGAAATTCAGCAAAAGAGATATTATCTCTAACCAGTTTATCCTCAACCTCAACTCTTAAATCCAATTCTTCATCAGGAGGAATTAATCCTAAGGGGATAGAAACTAAAGGTTTACCATTTCTTAAAGTTCCATAATCAAAACCAGCTAACTTTCTTATTATATGTAAACCATTCCAAACAGCAAAGTTAAAATCTCCAACATTTGCATGAGGCCCAGGATAAGTATTAACTCTATCTTCCACAGAAGGATTAGAACTCGAATCAAAATAAGCTCTTGCTATTAAAACATGTCTGCTCCCACCAGTAGTATAATTACCTAAGCCTCTCAAATAATGGGGTCGAGGAGTTCCTTCCAATAATTCTTCAATATCAATTTCCATAAATCTAACCTTACAAAAAGATATTTATACCTATGTTGTCATCAAATAACAACATGAAAGAGATACTACAAGAATTAGGATTAAATGAAAAAGAATCCAAGATTTATCTAGAATTATTAAAACAAAAATCATGTACTGCTTCAAAAATAGCAAAGTTAACAAATCTAAATAGAACAACTGCTTATCTAGAGCTTGAGAATCTAATGAAATTAGGATTAGTTAATTATGTAATAAAAGAATCAAAAAGATACTATCAACCTTCATCCCCAACTAAATTAATTGAAATATTAGATTCAAAAAAAGAAAAAGTAAAATCTATTCTACCCCAACTAAATAATCTTCATGAAACTAAAGAGCCATTTAATATAGAGGTTTACGAAGGAAAAGAAGGGATTAAAACATTCTATCAAGATATACTCAATAATGCTAAAGGAGAAGTTTTAGTTTACGGAGGAACTGGAAAAGCTCTTGAGGTTCTTGAATTTGAATACCCCCACTTTATAAAAAAATGGGTAAAAGCAAATTTAAAAGAAAGAGGTATAGTAAACCTAGAAGCAAAAAATATTCTAAGTAAAACTCATCCTAAAACTCATATGAAAACAAAATATCTCCCAAAAGAATACAAAGCAGAAATTACAACAGTGATATATAATAATAAAATAGCAATTCAATCTCTACAGGAAAACATCTATGTAATTGTAATCAAAGATCTCCTATTATACAAAACTTATAAAAACCAGTTTGAACTTATATGGAGACTACTAAAATGAGGCACAAAACTGAAATAACATTCCTAGCAATCTTCAGCATATTAGCAATTTTAGTTGGAATGGTTTTCATGACCAACCTCTTCCCCCAAACAACAGGTATGACAATTTTTGATCCTGATAATCCTCAATTAGGAAACATCTCAGGAATATTTTTCTTAATATCTGGAATAGGAATAGCAATTTTAGCATTTGCAAAAAACAGAAAATACAGAAATCAATCAATAGACCAACTTGAATATTTCCGAGATAATTCTATTAGAGATTAAATTACCTATTTATAAATATTCTTTCGATGCCCTACTTCAATAACAAATATAACTAACTTACCATCATTAATATCAAGAATCAAGCGATAATCTCCAACTCTCAATCGATAATAAGGACTTGCAATTAATCTTTTAACAAAAGAATAAGGCCTAACTTTTATTCTATCTAATGCACAAATAATTCTATCTTGTAAATCATCATTCAATTTACTAAACTGTCTCTCTGCATTTTTAGATAATTCAACATGGTACATTCTTTTTCCTCTTTTTTATATCTTCAAGAGAAACAACTCTACCCTCTTTAATATCTTTTTCAGACTGAGCAATATTTTTTTTAGTATCCTCACTTAATTCCATACTATCTTCCATCAAATCCCAAATTACTTCTTCATAACTTTCCTTTTCAAACAATTTCTTATTTTTTAGCTTTTCCAATAGATTCTCACTAATTTGAATTGTAGTTGCCATAGTAACTATATAAGTCGCTATATTTATAAATCTTTCTATCTAAACAAAAAAATGCCACAAATCAAAAACAATCCCAGCTACAAACAACAATATAAACAAAACAATTAAACCTAACATATAAGGAATCTCATAAGCAGGTTTTTCATCACCATTTTTCTTAGCATTCTTAATCATTAACAAAATCAAAATACCCATCAACCCCCCAGAAACAGTTCCCCCAATTGACAAAATCATTGAAAAACTAGCAAACTTAAAAAACATAATTAACAAATATAAAATCAAAGGAACAATAGCAGTAACAATCCAAGCCTTAAATTTAGGAATCTTATAATCCCACATTAACATATCTCTTAATGCAAAAGATAAAGCTAAAAAAGAAGTAAACATTGTAAAAATTCCCAATACAACAAAAAACTTACCTAAAGACAAAGTAGCAATCTCATTAATTCCAATTCCTAAAAATCCAACAACAACCAAAGCAAAAACAAAATACATAACAACAGGAATCAAAGTCCCCCATATAATAGCTTTCTTCATCAACTTCTTTTCCTTTCCTAAAATCTTTTCTAATTCAGGCAAAGCAGAAAATCCTAACAAAGCAAATAAAATAACCCCAAAAGGAACAAATAAATTCCCATAATTAATATAACTTAAATTTTCCATACTAACATCAGGAGCAAAACCAATAGCAATCCCAACAATCAACAACAACATCACAATAACTCCTATACTTTCTCCTTTTTTCAAAGCATCATAACCTTGATAAATAAACCAAGTTAAAACCAACCAAAAACCTATTCCAAAATACAAAGCATAATTAACATGTCCAAAAAACAAAGAACTAAAACTCTCACCCTCTCCAATAAGATACGCCAATAACGCAGCATAAAATCCAAATATAGCCGCAGCAAACATAATTCTCTTGCCTGTCTTTCCCAAATACTTCTCAGCATAACCAGTTAACTGATGATTTTTCTTTGTCCTCAACCCAATCTCTCCCAAATACAAATTCATCAAAAGCATAACACCTCCCAAAACCAATATCCATATTCCACCAATTAAAAACCCAGACTGAGAAACAACATAAGGAATCCCCAATATCCCAGCACCTATAACTGTTCCAACTAAAATAGAAACAGCTGCTATTAATCTAGGGTTTATTTTATGTGCTATCATTTTACAACATAGATACTTTTCTTTCCCCACCACCTAATTTCCCAATTAGAAGAAAATTGCTCTTCTAGATTAATAGAAGTTATGTATTTCAATTTAAAATCTAATTTTTTTACTTTTGTGATTAATATATAATGCCAAGGTCTATTTTTTGATTTCTTAATTTTAATGTTTTTAAATTTTTTAAGATATTTTAAAAAATCTACTTTAACACCATTATCCCATATCTCAAACAAATTTTTATATTCTAGGGGATGTTCATTCCTTACTTCTTCAAGTTCTAATGCTGCAATTCCTTCTTTTGTTAATATTCTATTTGATTCCTCAATAAAATGAATTTTATCAGGAATATATTGCATTGTTGCAGGATTAATAATTAAATCAATAAAATTATTTTTAAAGGGAAGCTTTTTTCCAGCATCTAAAATAAAAATTTTTGGTAGATTCTTATTAATATTTTGTTTATCAAACAATTTTTCATGCAATGCATATTTTTTTACAAGTTTCTGATTCCACTCTGGCTCTGCATTAATCCCATAAGTTTCAACTCTATCTCCAAATAAATTTTTTAATTCCAGTAAAGCCCTCCCATATCCTGTACCAACTTCAAGAACCTTAACTTTTTTCTTCTTTTTTAAAATTTGTTTTATATATTTTGGAACATTTCCAAGTCTTCCTTCTGCTCCTTTATTCCCAAATAATCCTTTAGCTCTACCTTGCCTTATTTTCATTTTCATCTTCCTCTTTTTATAATATTAATTAGAAAACTCACTATAAAAATTTAATTAAACTTCATACCTAAACCCAAAATCCCTAAAATCAGTTTTAAGAAAATCAATTTCCCCAGTCTGCCTATCAAAATAACCTTTCCCAACACTATGGTAAGGATGTTTTCTTAAAAAAATAGAACTAAGTAACATTCTACTCCTAATTGTCCTATCATAAACACTCTGTAAGGCCTCATCAATATCTTCAAGAGCAACTGGTTCTTGAGGTTTTTCATGCAATAATAAAATAGGAACTCTCTCTGTCCATTCTGGACGAACCCCAACAATAACAGAGGTTTTCTTAAATGGAGCTCCAAAATTTACTTGGTTTCGCCTTCTAGAATAATTATTATTTTCAACATCTGCTCTAGAAGGAACTACATGTCCACTAGGATGTGTATGTAAATGAATTAAATCATAATAACTTCCTACAGAGTCTTTTAATAAATTTCTCCAATTAAATTTATCTTCTACATCTGGATATTCAACAGAAGTAAGATCTCTTTCTAAAGTAAAATAATTAAAATCCGCACTATGATGTCCATCTGAATCCATAGGTTCTTTTCCAGTCTCTTCTCTATAAACTTTCTCAGCATAATCTAAACCAGGAATCATCCCTGCTGTTCCTGTATCTCCAACATCTATACTCATTGGATAAACTATTTTTCTTCCAAATGCCTTCTTTTGAACATCAAAAGAAGTTTCACAACCATTTTTCAAAGTAACATCAACTGCCTTAGCAAGCCCAGAAAGAAATCTCTGACTAGTTAATTCTCTTTTCAATCTTTCTGGTGTTACAATTTCTTTTCTTGTCATCTTACAAAACATCCTCAAATTTAATCAACCTATCAAATTTTGCAAAAATTTCTCCTAATTTGTCTTTAGCTTTTGGAAACTGACTTGGCTCGTCAATTTTCTTTCCTTTTAAACCTTTAATTTCAATTCCACCAAAATTATATATTTGTAAAGCATATCCAAATCTATTAAATCCCCCTTCTCCCTGTCTTACAATTGTATTCCCACCATCCATATTTGGATCATGAACACTATCTTGATAAACAGGACTCATAGTTGCTTCTGAGATTACTTCTTCAGGATGTGTTATAAAAAAATATAAATTTACATCTGCATTATCAGTTCTTTCTCCTGTTGTAACTTTATCAGAATTCCAATATTTAATCCATGACCCATGCTGAAAACTTAATGTCTCATCAAAATCATGCCCCTCTCCTACAAGTCTCCTTACTGTTTCTTCATCCTGGGACTTTTCAACATCAAAATTCATCAAATATTCAACCTTCCCTGTAGGAGTATAAACAACTCTCTGAAATGTAGGAAGTGCAGCAAATTCCAAAGCTCTATCTCCAGCAATTAATTCTTTTTCAAATTCACTTCTTGCAACAGGCTTTCCACTAAAATCCTGCTCAGATACAACCATAAACGCCAAATCATTATGCCACTCTCTATCTTTAACAGGATAACATCTATTCCTTGCCCAATCAATCATTGCTTTTTCAACTAAAAGTTTATCTTCCATTTTCTTCCTCCGGATCAACCCTAATCAAAGACATCTTCTTATCAGGCTTCTTAGAGTTCCATCTATCAATATTATCTTTAAAATCATGCTTGCTTCCAAAAACTACATATGAATAAGGTTTCCTATCTTCCCATGCTTTCTTCAGAACATAATCTTCTCTTCCATCATACATGGCTTCTTTATCTCCTTTCTTTGCTCTTTCATAGATTACCTCATCCTCTGCAGGAGATAATTTAGCAATTCCAGCAAGAGAAGCAAATAATTCTGCTCCAGGAAGATAAGGATACTTCTTTAACACAACATTTTTATCTTCGTCTAATTTCCTTGAGGCATGAACAATTCCTAAAGAGTAATCTCTGTTAATCTTTTTTCTTGATAAAGGTTTAAAATACCCTTCGTTTAAAATCTCAAGATCTTTATCCCTATCATGAAGGTGATAGATTATTTTTGCAACATTTTCCTGATTTCTATTAACTCCAGCTATAAATTCTTGATACACTTTCTTAACATCCGGATCTTTCTCTACCTCCCACCCCCCTAAACTAACATAATGCTTCTGTCCAATATGAACTAAACAATCTTTAGCTCCAGGGACTTCATATTTCTTCACGCTCCTTGCACCAGGAATTTTCTCAGGAAATTCTCTTAAAAATCTATTTGATTCTGTAACTTCAGGAGCTTTCTGAGTTGCCACAACTTTTGCTTCTAAATTTCCAGATTTTTTAGGAGCTTCATTTCTACCACATCCTACAGCTCCTACTAACAAAGATGCTCCTAATGCTAATTTTCTTAATAAATTTCCCATATAATCCAAAGAAGAAACAACTATAAAAAACTTTCTATTTGTAACTACTTAATAATAACAATAAATACTTCTTAATACCAAAAAGTTTAAATATCTATAGATACCTATAAATACCATGGTAAAACAAATCAATGTCAAGCTTCCAGAAAACTTAGTTGAAGCAGCAAATAGATATGCACAAAATTACGGATTTAGAAATATTCAAGAATTAATAGCTGAAAGTATGAGAGAAAAAATATTTGAAAAAAATGAATTTGATGAAAACTTCTCTGAACAAGAAATTAATCTAATTGATGATTTAATAACTCTCTCTGTAAAAAACAAAGATCTAATTGACGAAGAACAACTAAATAAAATTCTTCTAGAATGAACTATATAATCAAAGCATTAAAATTCTTTGAAAAACAAATTAAAGAACTAGATAAAGAATCAAAAAAAATAATTCATGAAAAAATTAAATTAATAAAACAAAATCCATTTAGATATAAGAAAATTCATTCTAAAAAATATTCTAGAGTTTTCAGAATAAGATTTAATTTAAAACAAAAAGAAACAAGATTAATCTATGTTGTAATCAATCCAAACATAATTTTAACATGTCTTCTAGACAGAAAAAAAGACTACAAAGATTTAGAGAAGTATCTTAAAAAAATTAAAGACGAATTAGGATATTAATTACCAATGAAGAACATTAGTATAAACAATAGATTCAGTTGAAAGAACTTTTTTAATAAATATCTTAATATTTAAACTTTTCGATATGTCACTACTACAGAATTATTAACTTTTCCCAATTTTCCACATCAACTCAAAATAATTTCTATACCCTTCAGAAATCTCCTTATTCTTAATAACAATAGCAATAGGCTCCTTATCATTCCACAATATTATCGTAACCTTATCTCCATAAATATTAACAGAAACAGGTGAAGCATATTTCTCAGGCAAATATCTAATCTCAGCCAAAGCAATTCTCTTAATCTTCTTATCAGAAGCAATAATTCTAGTCTTAATCTTTCTAGACTTCCTTGTCTTATCATACCACTTAAAATAAAATTTCAAAACATCATAAGCCAAAACAGAAGCTCCTAAAATCAATATCTCTTTATAATTAAGCTGATCCTCAAAAACAGACTTCAATCCCTCCTTACCCTTATAAAAATTCGTCTCTTCCTTCTCCTTAGTCAAACTATACCTCTCCATCAAATCAGGAACAACATCCTTCACAACATTCTCTTTCTCCTTAATAATATCCAAAATCCTATTAGGATTAACAGCGTTAAACAACCTTCGATTATTTTGCTTAATATATCCTATCAATCCCTTCTTAATCAACATCTCATTAACATCATAAACAGTTCTTCTATGCAAACCAGTTTTCCTAGATATCTGCCCAGCTAACGAAGGCCCTAAATCCAACAAAGCCAGATAAACCTTACTCTCATTCTCTGTCAACCCTGCTTCTTTTAATTCTATCATACAAAAATCAACAAACAATAATATATAAATTTAGTGGTGAAGATTATCACCTCATAACTTTATTTGTAATTCTTCTCTCTTCTAATAATAGAAATGTAAGGAGGATTAAATGAAAAATGACAGAACAAATCGAAAGACAAATAATTCAATTAATAGCAACAGATAGAATAGATGTTCCGATCTCAAGTATGTCTGGAAAATTGAAAAGAGCAAAACCAAAACTTGCTAAAGGAATAGATTTATCTCAATATGATGGAGATTTCCAAGGAGATAGAGTTAATGCAAGAGTTGAATCAGATGAGAAAATGACAGCTCGTGGAATGAAAGAAGGAATAGAAATATTTGAAGGAGAGTTTCCAAGACACGGACAAGTTCTAAGAGGCTATATAGAAGCTGAAAGAGCTAAAAAAGAAACAAGAATATACTTTGGAACAAATCCAGATTGTAGATTAACTTCAGATGATTATATGGGAGTTATGAAAGATCTAGGGTTTAGTGAAACAAGAGCAGAAGCTCTATATGGAGAACTAATGAATGTCTCAAGAAACCTTTCTAGAAAAAGAGACGGAGAAAGAAGCGTCCTTATTGGATAATTTTTCTTTTTCTTTTTTTCTTTTTTTTTAATAATTTCAAATCCCAAAGGGCCTAGAGGGATTTGAACCCCCATCTCCGGCTTTCTTCCATTGACCGAAGGCCATTGCTCGATCCAGGTTAAGCTATAGGCCCCTAATTATATAAAAATATAACATAACTCACTTTATTAAGAATTCGGTTTTAAAATTAATCAAAAATTTCAACAGAATTATTAGCTAAATCAACACTAACTCTCTGAGTTTCTCGTTCTCTAAAAAGCCTCTTGAGCATCATAACTGTTTGTCTATGATTTCCTTTTCCAACTCTTAAGAATGGAACACCTTTTTTTCTAGCAATTTGAATTAAATCTTTACCTAATCTCACCCCCAACATAGCTCCATTAACATCTCCAGGATAATTAGGATTCTTTGCAACTGAAAAAACATTCCAACAAGGTAATCCTCTCAACTCCCCTGTCTGATAAGCTAAATGTCCTAATATTCCTTCACCATTAATTCCAAGAATCATATCATAACCCTTAGAAGTCATTACATCTAAAAGTTGATCATCTGAAAGATGTCGAATTCCTCTTGTTCTAACATCAAACTCAGATCCTTCATCAGAATTCCTAATAAAACCCAATACATAACTACGAAGAAAACCTTCTCCAGAAGAAGTATAACTATCTGAAAATATTTTCCCTCTAACAACTTCATCTTTAGTCGTACTCATATTAATTTTAAATAAAAATAATTTATAAACCTTTTCATGTTCACCACTATAAAATGAAATAAAAATAAAAATTTATAAACTATATTTTTATTAAATATATATGACAAACATAAGTATTGCCCCTTACCTTGAAAAACTAAGACAAATACAAGAAGAAATAGCTAGAGCTAATCCAAATTTTCCTGCTAATTGCTGTACAGAATCAGCATTAAAAGCTTATAAAAAAATAGGATTAGATATTGATGCTGGAAAACTAAGATGGCAAGATCATACATGGAACTGGGACCGTGAAAGAAATTTATATGTAGATATAACTGCAGGACAATTTGGATTGCCAGACATTATAGTTTTACCAAGAAAAGAAGCTATTGAGAAATATGCATATTTTCCAAATCCAACAACAAGAAAAAATGTATTAGCTTTTACAAAACCCTCAAAAACCCAAACAAGACTAGAAGAATTTTATGCTTGGCAAAGAGAATTCTACGATGAGATTTTGGAAGTATCATAAAATAATCAATTTCTCAAAGCCTGTAAATGCTCAAGAGAATACTGAGAAGTTCCATAAAAAGAATAACCTTTAGTAAAAAATAATCTATCTATATAATCCAAAGTTGATTTAGCCCATCGAGCAAGTGCTTTGTCACATTCAACCTCATCATCAATACTTTTTCTATCCATACGTAAATAAACTAATTATCTTGATTTTATAAATCTTAGCAAAATATAAAAACCCATAATCCTAACTAAAATCACCATGGAGAGCAGAGTTGCTGACTCTAACGAGTCTGATCACCTCCCTAATCAAGGGAAGCACACTTTTTCTTAGCAAAGTCTCTTATGTTCTTGATGATTTTATTGAAGATAAAGATGGAACTCTCTCAAATCAAGACCACAAAGAACTAAACAGGTTAAGATTAAATCCTCAAGAACTAACAACATCATATATATTCAATAGAATAGAACCTTACATCCTACCTTTCTACAAAAAAGAAGATTAATTCAACCCACAATAAGAAGCAACCCTACAAAAGGGTGGGTGGGCTTTGGGTTTTATATAGGGTTGCTCATTGTTAATTAAACAAAATTTAAATAACACAAAAACTAACTATAAATATGACAAAAGAAGAGAAAAAAGAAACATTCAACATATCTAAAGAAAAAGATTTCTCTAACTGGTATACTGAAATAGTAAAAAGAGCAGAACTAGCAGATATTGAATCAGGAGTAAAAGGATTTTTAGTTTTCCAACCATGGTCTGTTTTATCAATGGAAAAAATGTTCCAACATATGGAATCTGTTCTTCAAAGAAAAGCCCACAAACCTTATTTCTATCCAACTTTAATTCCTGAGAAAAATTTTCATATAGAAGCAAATCATGTAAAAGGATTCACTCCTCAAGTTTTCTGGGTAACTCACGCAGGAAAAAACAAACTAGAAGAAAGATATGCTCTTCGTCCTACATCAGAAACAGTTTTTTATAAAATGTTTTCAAAATGGATAGAGTCATACAATCAATTACCTTTCAAAACATATCAAAGAGCAAATGTATTTAGATACGAGACAAAAGCAACTCGTCCTTTCCTAAGATCACGAGAATTCCACTGGATAGAAACTCACTGCGCACATAAAGATGAATCCGCAGCTTTGGCACAAGTCCACGAAGACATGGAAACAACTCAAGAAGTTTTACATGATATTTTTGGAATTCCATTTATTTTCTTTGAACGTCCAGACTGGGATAAATTTCCAGGAGCACAACGAACATTTGCAGCAGACGCCCTAAACCCTGACGGAAGAGTAATACAACAACCTTCAACACACATAATCAATGAAAACTTTTCAAAAGGATTTAAAGTAAATTACACAGATAAAAACGAAAAAGAACAATTAGCAAGGTTAACATGCTACGGCCCTGCAATCTCAAGAATATTCGCATCAGTAGTAATAACTCACGGAGATGATAAAGGATTAAAATTCCCTTGGAAAATAGCACCATTACAAGTAATTATAGTCCCTATAGCAGCAGACAAAGACAAAAATGTCATCCTAACAGCAAAAAAATTAAAAGCTCAGTTACAAGAAAACAACATTACTGTAGACATAGACGCTGATTTAACTAAAAGGCCAGGAGAAAAATTCTTTTATTGGGAAATGAAAGGAGTCCCTCTAAGAATTGAATTAGGCCCAAAAGAAATCAAAGAAAAAAAATTAACTCTATACCGAAGAGACACAGATAAAAAAGAAACAATCTCAGAAAAAGATTTAATAAAATATATAGAAAAAACATCCAAAGCAATTGATACTAATTTAATAAAAAAAGCAGATGAAGTTTTCAAAGGAAGAATCCAAAATGCTAAATCTAAAGAAGAAATTCAAAAACTAATAAATGACGGAAAAATCGCAAGAATAAACTTTTGTTCATGCAAAATGGACGGAGCAAAATGTGCAGAAGTAGTTGAAAAAGACATTGGCGCAGAAGTCAGAGGAACTCAACTAAAAAAAGAAAAACCAACTGGAAACTGCATCTTCTGCAAAAAGAAAGCTAAAGAAGTTGTTTATATTGCTAAGTCTTACTAAAACTCACAAAAAACAGCAGCAGAAATAACAGTAGTCCACATCCCCTTCTTATTCCCTTCAGCAGTCTGACAAATATTATGTGTCTTAATTATATGTCCAGAAGATTTATACTGTTGCTCTCTTTCTTCCCAAGCTTTATCAACATCAAACTCAATACCTAAAGTTGTAGCTAACATTGTAGCAGCTAAATCTTCAGCATAATCCCCTGCTTTCTTAGCAGTATCACCAAACGAATGATGCTCAGATAAATAACCATAATTACTATTATCTTTAGGAACAGCAATTCCAATTGAACTTGAAACTAATCTATTCGGCTCATTTGTCTCATTCCTTGCCATAACACAAAATGTTATCTGCCCAGGTTTTAGTAATTTTACCCCTTCATCTTTAGAAACAATTTTACAATGAGGAGGCAATATAGAAGAAACATAAACCAAATTAGATTTTTCAATACCAGCAGCCCTCAAGGCCAATTCAAAAGATGCTAATTTATCTTTATGAACCCCAACACCCTTAGTTAAAAATAATTTTTTTGGAATCATTAATTAAATTGTGAAAATTTGTTTTTAAACTTTCCCATATATTCTATTCTCAATAACCTTCTTAGTTTTAAAAGACAATAAAAACAATCCAAACATAAACACAGCAAATAATAAAAAAACAAACTTAAAAGGCAAAAACACTAAAACAGTCGCAGCTGAAACCTCTCCAAGAAACTGAGTTACATCTATTGATGTATTATATGGAGCATAAAATCTACATTCATCTTTCTTTTTCAAAATATCTAAAAAATAAGCTTCTGTCGTCGGTTCTACCATTGCCATTCCAAAACTTCCTAAAACTAAAATTCCCAAAGTCAAAATAATATTTGAACTAATAAAAAAACAAACCAAAGAAACAAGAGCAACAATTAAAAACCCTAAAACAAAAATTTTCTTAAATCCAACTCTTCCTGCTAGTTTTGAAAAATAATATTCAAATAAAATCAAAGGAATAACAACAGCAGCAAAAAAATACCCAATCCACAGAACATCATAACCATTAAGTACAATATAAAGAGGAATAAAAAGATAAACAAAGACCCACCACAAATTAACACCACCTCCTAAAAAATATGCAACAGCCCTATCTTTATCCTTAAAAAAGTTTTTAAAATTTTTAACCAAACTACCATCTACTTTTTTCTGGATATTTGCATCTCTTACTTTAAAAAAACCAAAAACCAAAAAAGCAATAAAAACAAAAACCCCTGCAACAAGAAAAACAAAATGATTACCATATCTTTGTGCAAACAAACCTGCAGCCAAAGGTCCAACTAAAAAAGCAATATTAAAAAAAGTATACATCAAACCCTCATTTCGAGAAACATCTTTTTTCTGTGACTTATCCTTAATCATAATCCCCCAAACACTAATCCTTATTGCAGTCAAGATAACAATAGCCAAAGCCAGAAAAACAAAAAAATAAATTTTAGTTAAAAACGCAAAACCAAAATAAACAATTGCAATCCCAAAAAGAGAATAATAATACATTCTTGCTTTATTTGACTTTTCAATAAAAGGAATAATAACAAAAAAAGCAATAAAAGAAATAATAGTCATGCTAGCTGAAAAATATCCAACCAAGTAAGGACTTCCTAATATATCTTCAAGATAAACCGCCCAGATAGTACTAACAAACGACGCTGCAATTGCAACTAAAAATCCCACAACAGCCAGCTTAGCAATTCCAGTAAATCCAAAAACCCCCCTATGCTTTCTAAACATCACACTCATAATTTAATATAGATAAATGAAGATTTAAATTTATCTAATATTTAAAAGAATAATCCAATATTATCTTGCTTCAACACTTACCCCAGGTATCTGTCTTAATAACTCTAATGTTTTTTCATCTAGTGGTCTTTTTTGTTGATTTAACCAATCAAAATCATCTGCGGAATCAAGAGCTGCAGAATAATTTCCTGAACCCAAAATCCCTACTACTCTTCGAATACCAGTATCTCTCTCATCAGGAATAATTTCGATTCTATAAATATAACTCTTTGCCATTTTAATTTTATAATGTTATTACTATATAATTAATATTTATAAACCTTTCTATCTCACAGTGATAGTCAAACCCTCTGTTTTTGAGATTTTTCTAAATACTAATTAATTTAGCACCGAAGGTGCTAAGGGTGGGTGATGGGAAGGGAATCTATTTAGAAAAACCTAATTTTAGAAGGGTTTGATCAACGCCTATCTCACAAAACACTTCCAATAATCAAAGGCAAAACAACAGTTGCATCACAAATAACATCAACAAAATCAGATTCCTTATTCATCTTTCCCCAAGAAATCCCCTCAGCCAAAGGAGCTCCTGAACTTCCCCCATCATAAGGAGTTGCAGTTGAAATCTGCACACCATATTCTGCTCCTTTTGAAAACTGCAAACTTTGCTGAATAAAATTCTTAGAAAATCCCCCATTAACATATAAAACTCCAGACTTCTTAGCTGTCCAAGCAATATCAATAATCTCTTTCATATCTTCAAATGTAGGAAGGTCAAATTTTTCTTCAGAACTCTTAGACTTTTTCCCCAAAATCATCAACCCAATTCCAGAATCAGCTATGGCCGGGCAAAAAATAGGAATCTTCTTCTTCCAACATTTAGTTAAAATACAATCATCCTTATCCAACAACTCCCCAAGCTTCCATAAAAATTCCTTTATAGTCTTTGTCTTATTAATCTCTTCCCAATTACCTTCAAAAAACTTCTCCATATCTTCATAAACTTCATTCTTCATCAAAACATTATAAATCCTATCTAGCCCTTTCTCATTTAATTCTTCATCATCAAAATGCTCTCCACAATGATGATAATGATGATGCCCTAATGCCTCAATTAAATCATGAGTCATATTAGCACCAGTTGTAACAAAAACATCAACTCTATCAAGAATATCTAAAATAATTTGTTTCATTCCCCCAGGAACCATTGCTCCTGCCAATCCAAAAAAAACAGTGCATTCTTTATCATCAATCATTTTTTTCAAAACTCGCGAAGCTTTGTTTATTTTATTAGCAGTAAAACCAATTTCTCCCATCTGTTCAACTAAATCAACAACCTTCATTTCTTTTTCAACTTTAATATGTTTTATTTCTTTCATAGTTTTGTCTCCAAATTCTGTGGATTAATAATATAACAAACACCGAAGGTGTTTAGGGGGGTGGGAGGGAACAATCCACAGAATTAAAATAAGATTAATAATTAGGAATCTCTTTCGATTCTAACAATAATCTAGTTTCTACCATAATCATAAAACTTTTGAATAGTTTATAAAACTTCTCTTTCTACCCTAGATTTAAACTCCTCCAAATCTCCTTTAGAAAGTGAAGCTCCAGTAGCATCCCTATGCCCACCCCCCCGCGCCCCAACCAAACCATTAATAACTTTCTCTGTTATTTTCAAAACATTCTTTCCCCTAAAAGAAACATTAACTTTCTCTCCCATAATATAAGCAACAACTACAATTTTCCCAGGATATAAATAACTCAACTCATTAGACAAATCAGCACTCATACTAAAATCTCCAGAATACTCAAAAAAAACTAAATTATCCTTAACACTATTCTTAGCCTTCTCTAATATCTTCTGATACTTACCATCTAAAAATTCAAACCTCTTCCATAAAAAATTATTCTCTCTACTTTCTTTCAAAACATCATAAGGAGATTTAACCTTAAACAAAAACTTAATCATCATAACAACTTTAGTAATAGAATCTTTTAATCCAAAATTAAATACTCTCCCTATCTTCCCAATATCAGTATTATACAACGCATCAAAAGCCTTATCAACTTTCTTAAACAAATCAGGATTTTCTTTAGCAAACTCCTCTGCAAAATCAGGCAAATAATTATCAGAAATACAACCTACCATTGCAATCCACATATCTTCCTTATTCTCAACAACCTTCCAACAAATATAAGTTACAGGGGTGTCTGTATCATTATAATAATAAACATAATCCAAACTCTCCCTCTCAACTTCAACATCATGATGATCAATCCAAACAACAGGAATATTTCTTTCTTTCAATCCTAAAATAAATTCAGGAGCAACAATTGGTTTATCTAAAATAAAAACATAATCAGGATTTAACTCATCAATTTTCCTCAAATACGATTCATTCAAATCAGGGAAACTCTTTACAGCAACCCCTTTTCCTCTATCATAAGCCCTTCTCAACAACAAAAACCCACATAAACCATCATTATCATTATCAAAAAAGAATAAAGGATTCTGAGCTTTCTCTAGATGATTTCTTATTTCCTTAGTTTGTTTTTCACTTAACATAATAATTAAATTTTTGTACCATAATTAACTTTCTTTTACAATCATTAACATATTAATTTTATCCTATTAATAGGGTGGGCGAGCGTTTGCAGTTTTATGTATCTAAACAATATGCTTGACAAACTGCGGGCGCGAGTTGGGAGGGTATTAATATATAGGATAAAATTAAAACAAAAATTTCAAATTTATCTAAACTAATTCAGAAAAATTACAATATAAACCTAACTATTCAGGAAAACCAGGAGGATTAGGATAAGAATTCCCAGAAAAAAACTCACTAACTTTATCTGCAACCCCCTCTCCAAACCCACCAAACAAAGCAAATAAAATAAACATAATTACAACAATAACAATTATTAACAATATCATCAACCCTTTTTTCATATGATAACAAAGAAGAAAACATATTTAAACTTGACGATACGAGTGAGTGTCTAATAATTCAAAATAATTTTTTAGTTTATCAACGCAGTTTCATTAATTTTATCTTCATTCGGGAGGGAGGGAGGGGGATGGAGGGGAGATATGAAACTGCGTAAGAGAAATATGTTAAATTTAATTTATTTTTAGACACGCTCACAAAATTTAGCTCATCACATCTTCCTTACTAACCTTCTTAGAAATATAACAAATAATCAAAGTAACAAACATAACAACCCAAAGCCTAATCAATCTAGGATCAAAAAAACCAAATGATCGTTCTAATAGTAAAACATCTCTCAATAAATTATTCAACAAAACAAAAGGATTTAACTCAGCAAAAAACCTTACAATAGGTCCAGCCAAACTAGTAGGTAAAAGAACATCTGAAAATATAAACATTAACATAACAAAAAATAATGTTAACAACATAGACAAACTTTGTGACCTAACTAAATAACCCAAACTCATTCCAATAAAAATATAAATTGAAGCTGCAAGAAAAATAATAAGACTATAACTTCCAACTAAAGAACTAGGCATATTAAAATAAAATATTCCAATCAAAAACAAAACAAAAGCCTGAATACTAATAAAAAACAAATTAACTAAATAATGAGCAATTATAAAATTAGCATCTCTTGCAGGACTAATAATATCTCTCAAATAACTATTTTTATTAACCAACTTCAAAATAAACATATTAGACAAAACCATTGTTGTAAAAGTTATAATTATAGAAATCAAAAAAGGAAAAACCATAAAAACAGGATCATCAGATAAATCATAAGCATTATTAAAATTCAACACAGAAGCATCACCTCCAACATCTTGAGAAAAACTAGAAAGCTCACCTGTAGCTCTATCTAACTCAACAATAAAACCATCAACCCTCACTTGACTTTGTCTTGTTCTCTGAATAGAATTATCTAAATCACTATCCAATCTATCTAATGTATCTTTAATCTGATCTAATCTCTGAATCATTAACTCCATATTATCTAACAACTCAATAACTTGCTCATAATCACTCTGCATCTGCTCAACAGAAGTCAAAACATTATCAATATCATTCAAATTATTTTCAATAATAGTGAACTGTCCATTAACATAATTATAATCTCCTGCATTCAATCTAGTTGAAAGAAAAACTCTAAGTACAGCAATACTAGTATCAATCTCCTGCTTTCTTTGTCTAAAAAGAGTAATATTATTTTCTAAATTATCATTATTCTCTTTCATCCTATCTCTCAACTCAATAAGCTCTGGCTCAGAATTTTTCAAAGGATAATACACTTCATCAAAATCACTTCTTGTCTGACCAAGCTCAGTCTTATAATCTAACAAATCTTGCTCTTGTTGCTCTAAATCATTTCTAACATTAATTAGCTCAACTCTAGCATTTGAAATAGAAGTAGAATACAAAGAAATTCTAGAATCTATTTCATCAGAAGTCTGCTGCAAAACAAAACTTTGTTCACTCATAACTTTCTCTAAAATCAACTGCTTTGCAAAATATTCAATAACTCTCTTACTATTATCTAAATAAATATCAATCTGATGACTATTATCTATAGGACTTACAACTAAACACGCACTAACTTTATAACTTGTTAAATCAAAAATACAATCACTCAAAGAATCAAAATATTGATGATTATGAACTCCTCGAAGATTAAAATCATAATTTGGATCATTATCAACAATCCCTAATTTTACATTTGAAAAATCAACAGAATTCAGCATAGCTCCACCTGCTACAATTAACAAAACAGGAACAATAAATAACAACACAAAATAGCTAGGACTTCTTGAAACAGTTTTCATATCTTTTTTAAAAATACTAAATACTTTCATCTTTTATCATCTCCTCGAAAATCTCTTTAAATGGTTTTCTATTTCCATATGCTTTTCTATATTCCTTTGGTGTAGCAATAGCAACAATTTTCCCTCTTTTCAAAATAGCAATTCTATCACAATTCTCTTCTATCTCTTCAAGTAAATGAGAAGTTACAAAAATAGTTGTTCCTGATTTATTAATCTGATGAATATAATCCCAAATAGTTTTTCTAAGTAAAGAATCTAATCCAACAGTTGGTTCATCTAACATTAACAACTTAGGACTATGAATCAATGAAACAAGAATATTCGCTCTCTTTTTCATTCCTCCAGATAAATTATCTACATATGTATCTTCAAATCCTGTTAATCCTAATAAATTAATTAATTTATCAAAAGTAATTTTTACATTTGATTTTTTAACACCATACAAATCACCAAAATAAAAACTATTTTCTTTTATTGACAACTCTCCAAACAACATATTTTCCTGAGTTGCATATCCAGTTCTCTCTCTTAAATAATTAGGTCTTCTCAAAACATTCTTATCTTCAAAAGTAATAGAACCATAATCAGGCCTAGACATCCCCATTAAAATTTTTAATAAAGTAGTTTTCCCACTCCCACTTCTTCCAACTAATCCAAAAATTTCCCCGCTCTGAATATTAAAGCTAACATTATTCAAAACTTGGAACCTCTTAAACCTCTTTTTTATGTTTTGAAATTCTAATAATTTCATATCTAACTAAACAAGATTTAATTTATAAAACCACCGGAGAATAAATATAACTAAGGTAAACTAGGAGGATTACTTCCACCATCACCAGAACTTCCCAACCTACAATCAGAAGAAACTTTAATTATCATTCCCAACCCAACATCTAAATTTGTATCAGCAATCACAAGTTCATCCCAGCTTAATCCAGCAGTATCTTGATGATCTCCTAAAGTAGAAGGACTCACAACAGTCCAATCTTGATGTTGCCAAACAGCTATTTTCTCTATATCACAACTACCTTTTATTTCAGATAATTGTTTGCTAACCATATTTGGAACAACATGCATAAAATTCCAACCTCTAACCATTTCCCAATTAGAATAATCTTTATATAGTGAATTAATTCCTCTCCAACTTAACATCATATCTCCAGGATTTTCAGAATAAGCCCACACAGAACCTCCTAAATAATATTTCATATCATTATCTTCAATCCAACCACCATGAACTCCTCCAGGAGGAGTCACCTCTTCTCCATCTTCTTGAATTAACTTATATTCCTCATCACCATAATCATATAAAAAAATATATTTAAAATCTGAAATTTCGATTGGGGAGTCTACTTTCTTACTCAACTCTCCAGAAGATAAAGGAATCAGGTTCCATCCTTTTTCAATAGGTATCCTAATTGTCTCAGTAGTATTATTATAAGCCCCCATAACAATTCCCAACACTCCAACTAATAAAATTCCAAAAATTATATTAATCATAATTAATCTATTCATTTTTATTCAGGCAAAGCTGGTGGAGACATAATTTCAGAACCACCTATTCCACCACCACTTACCAAAAAGTAAATTCCAACACCAACCCCAATCACAATCAAAGCTATAATCAACCACAATAACCACTTACTTTTCTTCTCACCTACATTTTGTTTTATTTCTTCTTCCATTTTTATAAACACGCTCCATCATTACATCCATTAGGGCAAGAAATTTCATTCCACCAATCTTCAGATGATTCAAAAGTCTCACAATACCCTTCCCGAACATAACAATCATCCCCAGAACAATCAGCAACTTCATCCCATACAAACCCTGTCGAACTAGGATTTGTATCTATAACACAAGACTCTTCTATTATTGCTGTTTGTCCATCTAGCTCTAAATCTAAAATTCCTTTAACATTAACATTATTTCCACCATCACTATCAATACAAGATGCAGTGGTTGCACCTCTTGGTAAATTATTTGAAGTTCCTGGCAAACCAGGAGGACCAACAGAATTTCCTGAAGTTCCTAATTTACAATCACTAGTAACTTTAATTAAAATTCCTAAACCCACAGAATCATCAGTTAATTCTTCGTCCATAGAATTATCATTTACTAAATTAGGAGACCACTCTTGAACTAAACTTTCAAAATGATAAACTTTAGTAAAATCACAATTTCCCTTTAATTCATTAAAAGTTTTTCCTTTCATCTCAGGAGTTATAGCAACAAAATTCCATCCAGCATATAATTTTAATTCAGATAAAGGTAAAGGCTCCTGAGCTCTATACTCTGTACTAACACTTACATCAGAATATACCCACATAGCAGTCTTCTCTAAATATTCATCACCAATAACATCAATTTTATCATTTTCAGGATTAGGATACATTCTAATATACTCTTGAATTATTGGATTAAATCCATAAATAGCTTTTATATTTTCTTCTCCAATTTCATCTCCCCCACTTAATTGAGAAGGATTTCCAAAACCATAAATTAAATTCCAACCTTTATCTAAACTAATGTTCATTTCAATTTGGGAAGCTATGACAAAACCTAAAATAGAAACAACTAAAATTCCAAAAGCACCAAATAGTATCTCCTTTTTCATACCTCTCATATGAAAATTTATTATTTAAATCTAACTAATAATAAACTCTTCTATCTTCCTCTTCATAACCCAAATCAACCTTAGAAATCTCATGAACAGTCTGCAAATTATGAGCCTTCACAACAGCATCTGAAACAGTGTAAAGATAATTATCCATAAACAAACTTCTCTTCACAGCAAACTTTCCAGCATAATACCATCTAGCTCCTGTCTCTTCTCTATCATCATCATGAGTAATCATCCCTCTCAGCGAAATCATATTTGAATCAATATTAAAAACATAAGCTCCTTGCCAAACATTATCTCCATAAGCCCAAGCCATATCTTGTTCTTCATATTTACTCTCATTAATCTCAGCTAAGTCAACAGGAATTACTAAAATATTCCTTTCTTTATCAAACATAAAAGCATGATGATCATAAAGAGCATAACTATTTGTTCCTCTATCTCCAATCTCATACTTAGCTTTCTCCACAGGATTATTAACATCAGAAACATCAAACAATGAAATCTTCATTCCCTGGAATAAACCCTCCTCAGTAGCATCTTTTCCAATTCCAATTATATGATTCTCATCATAAGGATGTAAATAATTACTAAAACCAGTAATCTTCAAATATCCTAAAACTTCTGGATTATAAGCATCTGAAACATCAATCACAAACAAAGGATCAACCTGTCTAAATGTAACCATATAAGCTCTATCTCCCATAAATCTAACAGAATAAATTCTCTCACCCTTAGCTAAATCTTCAACACTTCCAATTAAATCTAAATCATCATCTAAAATATATAAATGATTCAAACTATTTCCTCCCCCTCCCATCCATCCCCAAGAATTTCCAGTTGTAGTAGCAATTCTAAAATTCCCATCATGCTCATCCATTGAAAACTGATTTAAAACTCTTCCAGGTGCCTCTCCAACATCTTTATAATTAATATTCAAATCATCAACCTCTAACTTATGAACAACTGTTTTCTCTCTTTTCTTACTTAAAGATTCTTCAAACTCAATCAACTTCTCCATAAGTCTCTCATCAAAATCAGATTTATCATCTCCTCTCAAGCTCTCAGAATAATCTTGAACAACTTCTGATACAGCTCTATTTTTCTCCCAATATTCCATATCAGAATCCAAAACATCATCTATCTTATCATCAATTTGATTAGGAACTAAAGGCTTGAAAACTGTCATAACCATTTCATCAAAAAATACTTCAGGAGAAATATATTTTGTATAAGTCAAATAAATATTATCTTCAGATACATAAACAGTATGAGACCTTCCTAACAAAAATACCTCAGTATTAAAATCTCCATCATTAACATCAATAGCTGAAATCAAAGTAAATGTATAACTATCATCAATATAAGGCATATAAGAAACATCTCTAATAGCTACTTCTCTTGCAACACCATCAAGATAATAAACAGGCATCTCCGGCCCTCTTGAATTAATATATTTATTTGATATAACATACACATGATCTCCAATCATTCTTGAATCTATATACTGCCCATCAAATAATATCTCATCATCTAAAACAGGATTACTTCTATCACTAACATCATAAATCAAAACAGCAGAACCATCATGATACACATCTCCACACTTAGCTCCATCTGCCATTGACCCACACTTCATCTCAGCAATTCTATATCCATAATTTGAAATAAACAATATCAATTTATCATCATTAAGATACATCTCACTAACTCTTGAATTCTCAATATCAATCTCTCCAACAATTTTCATATCTTCAGCAGGATATGCATCTAAAATAACAACCTTTCCACCAGATACAGTATAAATATATTTATCATCATTTTTCATCATATCAGCTTCATCTACACCTTCAACTTGAACATTAGTAGTTGAATAATCATCTGCACTTTTTGCTCCAGAAACCTCTGTAACCCCTGAAGTTGATCCCCCAGTAGCCATATCTGTTGCCATCACTCTAGCACCCCCAAAAAATCCCTCATAAAATTCAGAACCCTGTCTACCTTCTTCTAAATAATCTTTCATTTCTTGCATACTTCCAAACTGTCTTAAATCATTAGAATCATCAATTACAACAATATCATCTCCTCCAAAACCATATAATCCTAAAATTAAAATAGCAGCAACAAAAACTAATAATATAGGTAACAGAACTTTCAAAGCACTCATACTAGGCTTGCTTTGTTTAGGTGAAATAACAATATGTTTATTCGCCAATTTATATATATCAATCTTCCTCCCTTTTACACTCCAAAAATGTTTCTTAGCTTTCTCAACCAATCCAGCCTTAATTAACTTCTGAAGATTATACTCTATAGTATTAATAGGAACACTTAAACCTTTTGAAATATCA